>JAYEMI010000040.1:0-11850 GCA_034718015.1 Campylobacterota bacterium
TGGTCAAGAGTTAAATCCAACAGAAAGATTTTTTGGTGAAATGAGAAAAGCTACAGCAAATAAAATTCATAAAAACATTAATACAATTGAAAAATTAATAAGCGATGAAGTACTTGTTTGGATCAATAATAAAGAACGGACTAAGGGGTTGATGTTTTGGAACTATATGAAAGAGCAATTAGGAATTATAGATAGTTAGTTATGATTTAAAATGGTATAAATTTAGCTATGTTTTACCAATAGGTAGTGACAACAGCCCTTTTATAAATAAAATCACAGGTGAAGATGTAAATAGAAATGTAGTAATCATAGATGAAGTACCTATATCAGAACCATTTGGAAATGAAAATCTTCAAATATTTGCAAGTACTTTTAAAAAAGATGGTGGTTGTCCTTTGAAAGTAGCAAATTCATTTGAAAATAATGATGGATATTTTGTAGTAAAGGGGAAGCCAAATAAAGTAATCAGTAAAACAAGAGCATTAAATCTATCAAAGAAAAGAACTAAAATAGAGCAAAGTGAAGCTAGTGTTAGTTTTACTAGTTTTGAAAGTAATATTAAGGAGTAAAACGACTACATATAATTACAATAAAATGATAAATTATCTTGGGAAACGGTAGATAAAATAATGGCTAATTATTAGTAATTTTACTACCCATATAAAAATACCTATTTTTAGAAGTTTTAGCATAAGGTATAGCTAGTAGCTCTTTTGTATTATCATTTTCTTTTATAGCAACAACTTTTGCTACTTTTATACCAATTGGAAAGATATTATCCATCCCACTTGTTATTATCTCATCGTCAATTTTTATTTGCTTCCATAAAGGGATGAATTTTACAACAAGTAATCCATTTTTATTTATCCCTGCAGTTATTCCAGGAGCATTATTCTCTCCTATATACACAGTATAGTTGCATTTTTCATTTTCATTTAAATATGAGATTGTTTTGTTCTCTTTTTCTAAAACTATACCAGCACTGTATCCATCATATGTAATTAAAGAATTTATTGATTTTGAATTATTTAGTTTTTCACTTATTAAAACTTTTGTGTGGTCATTAAATTTATAATAAGACAATACTTTTACTTTTGTTATATTATATTCTGTTTGATTGAAATCATTTGAGCTAAACTCTTTTAACTCTTTTAATTTTTGATTAGTAGTGTTGTATAGTAGTTTATACTTCTGATTTTCATCATTTTGGGTTTTTAGTTGCTCTATGTAATCTAATTGATTAAAGTATTTATTTACTGTTACTTGTACTGCAACCAAGCTATTTAAGTATATTGAGATAATCGAATTGTTTAATGCTGAAAATTGATTTCTTAGAAATCTGTCAACATTAAATATATATGAAAAGCTAATTAAAAGAATAGCTACAAATATTAAAAACTTTTTATTCATTAGAGATTAGTCTAAGTAAAGATTCCTCATCAAGTGTTTTACTAGTTCCGTAAGCAACAGCAAGTAGTGGTTCATCTGCAACTCTAACAGGTAGTTTGATATCATGTGCTAGGTATCTATCCAGACCTTTGATTAAAGCACCACCTCCAGTTAAAACAACACCATTATCAACAATATCACCAGCTAAATCAGGTGGCATCTCTTCAAGAACTTGCCTAACAGCTAATGATATCTCTTTAAATGGTTCAGTTAATGCTGTTCTTACCCCTTCGCTTGTTAGTTCAATTGTAGTTAAAAGTCCTGAGCTATCTCTACCTTTTACTTTGATTGTTATATCTTTTGGTAGTTTAATAGCAGTACCAACTTCAAGTTTAATATTCTCAGCAGTTCTTTCCCCTATATAAAGGTTGAAGTTTTGTCTAACATAATCAACAATTGCTTTATCAAATCTATCTCCTGCAACTTTTATAGATTTACTAAGAACTAATCCACCCAAAGAGGTAACACCAATCTCTGTAGTACCACCACCTATATCAACTACTACATAACCATTAGGACTACTAACAGGAATTCCAGCTCCAATAGCAGCTGCCATTGGTTCCTCTACTAAATAAACTTCTCTAGCTCCTGCACTTAAAGCAGATTCTTTAACAGCTTTTCTCTCAACTTGTGTAATACCATGTGGAATACAAATAATAATTCTTGGTCTTAAAAATGATTTTCTATTATGTGCTTTTTCTATGAAGTATCTTATCATACGCTCGGTCATCTCAAAATCTGCAATAACACCATCTTTCATAGGTCTTACAGCTTGGATATTAACAGGAGTTTTACCTATCATCTGTTTTGCTTCACTTCCAACTGCTAGAATTTTATCTCTTCCATATCTATCATGTTGAACTGCAACAACAGAAGGCTCATTGATAATAATACCCTTTCCTTTAACAGATACAAGTGTATTTGCTGTACCTAAATCTATTGCCATATCATTTGAAAACCAACCAATAAGTTTATCGAAAATCATTTTTAATCCTTTTATTAAGCTACAATAGGTAAGCTAATTTTTTCAACTGAATCTTTTGTAATTGTAACTGTTTTACCTTTATATTCAGGTAGCTCGTACATAACATCTAACATAATCTCTTCTAAAATAGACCTTAAACCTCTAGCACCTGTTTTTCTTTCAATTGCAGCTTGTGAAATTGCTTTTAAAGCATCATCTTCAAATTTTAAATCTACGTCATCCATTTTAAATAGTTTTGTGTATTGTTTTACTAAAGAATTTTTTGGTTCTGTTAATATATGAATCATCGCCTCTTCATCTATCTCTTGTAAAGTTGCTGTCATATGAAGACGACCTATTAGTTCTGGAATTAATCCATATTTTACTAAATCATCAGCTTCCATTTTTTCCATAACATTATCTTGTTCTTTTTTTGTTTTTTTCTCTTGATTAAAACCTAAAATATTTCCACCATCTCTTTTAGAGATAATATCTTTCATACCATCAAATGCTCCACCACAAATAAAAAGTACATTTGTAGTATCTAACTGTATTGCATCTTGACCTGGATGTTTTCGTCCACCTTTTGGTGGTACATTTATAGTGCTACCCTCTACTATTTTAAGTAAAGCTTGCTGTACACCTTCTCCACTTACATCTCTAGTGATTGATCTATTTTCTGACATTCTTGCAATTTTATCTATCTCATCGATAAATATAATACCTTTTTGGGCTTTTTCAACATCTCCATTGGCTGCTTGAATAAGTCTTGTTACAATATTTTCAACATCATCACCTACATATCCAGCTTCTGTTAGGCTTGTAGCATCAGCTATAGCTAAAGGTACATCAAGGTATTTAGCAATTGTTTGTGCAAGAAGTGTTTTCCCACTTCCAGTAGGTCCAACTAGCAATACATTTGATTTTGTAAGTTCTGTAGTATCTTCACTAGTTTCTTGCATAAATATTCTTTTATAGTGATTATAAACAGCTACACTTAAAACTTTTTTTGCTTTATCTTGACCTATAATATAATCATCTAAAATAGTTTTTAACTCTTTTGGTGTTCTGATTGCTGCAATTATCTCCTCTTTTGTAGATAACTCATCACTATCTATTTTAACATCACCATCTTTATGTGTTTGTATTATTTCATAAGCAGATTTTGCACAAGCTTCACAGATAGAAGCACTATCCCCTGATATAACTGGGTTCTTTATACTATCTTCAACACCACAAAAATCACATAATATTTTTTGTTTTTTCATCTATTCTATTTCCTTGTAAAGGGGATACCCCTTTTTGTATTTAGTACAAAATTAGCTAACTCTTTTGCATACACATTTACATTTGTTTCTACTATTTTAGTAGCACTCTCTTTTAGTGGGGCTGTTGAATCAAATAACTCTTTATAGGCTTTTTTTATCTCATCAATATCTTTTCTATTTTCAATATTACGCCTTAACCCATTAATATTTAGACCTCGTAGTATTGCTCTATTCCCTTCACATATACAAAAAGGTGGGATATCTTGAACTACAATAGAACCTCCACCAATCATAGCATACTGACCAATTTTACAAAACTGATGAATTGCACTAAGTCCACCAATAACTGAATTTGATTCAATTTCAACATGACCTGCTAAAACTGCAGAGTTTGCTATAACAATATTATCTCCAATAATACAATCATGTCCCATGTGAACATGTCCCATTATTAAATTTCCTGAACCAATAATCGTTTTATATCCACCACCTGCAGTTCCAGTATTTAAAAAAGTGTGTTCTCTTATTGTATTGTTATCTTCAATTATAAGCTCAGTTTCTTCACCATCATACTTTAAATCCTGTGGTACAGTACCTAATACAGCATGAGAATAGATATGATTATTTTTTCCAATAGTTGTTTTACCATCAACTACACAATGACTATCAATTTTTGTACCAGATTTAATTGTAACTTTACTATTTATAATAGTAAAAGCACCTATAGTGACATTTTCCTCTAAAACTGCGCCATCTTCAATAATAGCAGTTTTGTGAATATTAGACATCTTTTAACTCTACTTATCTACAATCATAGCTTTTAATTCAGCTTCAGCTACTAGTTGATCATCAACATAAGCTTCACCACCAAGAACAATCAATGCTTTTCGCTGTTTTAAAACTTTGATTCTATACTCTAGTTTATCACCAGGTTTAACAGGAACTCTAAACTTAGCACCATCTATACTCATAAAGTACATAACTTTTTCTTTCATCTCTTCTTGGGTTAATCCACCACTTTTAAATGCAAGTATACCACCAGCTTGTGCCATACCCTCAAGTATCATAACACCTGGGTATATTGGATGACCTGGGAAGTGACCTTGGAAAACTGGTTCACTAATTGAAACATTTTTATATGCAACAATATTATCACCCTCTACCATACTTGAAACTTTATCTACTAAAAGAAATGGGTATCTATGTGGAAGTATCTTTTGAATCTCTACAACATCTAACATTTTTATATCCTATTTAATGATCTATAAGTGTTTTACACCTTTTATTTACTACTATTATAGCAAAAATTTGATTATAAAATGTTAATTGGAAATTTTAAAGATATATTTAAGATAATAATAATAAAATCACAAATAAAATTAAATAATAGAAAGGATTATTGATGTATAACAGAGATTATTTATCAAATAATAATAATGAGTCAACTTACTCAAATGAAAATGAGGCTTACACTTCATCACAAGAGCAGGCACAAGCCCCTGCAAATTTAGTTGCTTTTTTAAAAAGCACTTATCAACTTTTTGCTAGTTCACTTTTAGCAGCAACTGCTGGAGCGTATATTGGTCTTGATATGGTTAGTACAATATCTACATGGTATTGGGGATTAGTGATTTTAGAGTTTGCTTTACTGTTTGGATTGTATGCAGTTAAAGATAAACCAGGAGTTAATCTTGCAGTGTTATTTGCATTTACTTTTATAAGTGGTTTAACAATAACTCCATTACTTAGCTCTGTATTTATGATGCCAGGTGGTGCTTCTATAGTAGCTCAAGCATTTTTAATGACTTCAGTTGCTTTTGGTGGAATTAGTATGTTTGCCCTTACTACAAAAAAAGATTATTCTTTTATGGGTAAGATGCTTTTTATTGGTGTTATTATTTTAATAGTTGCAAGCTTAAGTAATATCTTTTTCCAATCTCCTATGCTACAACTTGCTATTGCAGGTATTGGTGCTTTAATATTTAGTGCTTTTATTTTATATGATACACAACAAATTATTCAAGGTGGATTTTCAACTCCAATTGAAGCTGCAATAGCACTTTATCTTGACTTTTTTAATCTATTTATATCTTTACTTCAGTTATTAGCTGCTTTTAATAGTAAAGATGACTAAAGAAAATTTACGCTTACTTGATGCTAATCTTAACCGTTTAAGAGAAGGGATCAGGGTAGTTGAGGATATATATAGATATATCTTCAACGATAAAACAACTGCTTCAAAACTTAAAAACTTAAGACATAACTCCAGAATAGATATATATAATGAACTACTTGATTCAAGAGATATTCAAGGGGATGTTCTAAAAACATCTACAGTATCAGAACAAAACAGAAAAGATTTAGACTCAATTTTAATAGCAAACTTCAAAAGAGCACAAGAAAGCTCAAGAGTGTTAGAGGAGTTTGGTAAACTAATAAATAATGAAGCAAGTGAGAATTTTAAATCAATAAGATATGAGCTGTATCATTTAGAAAAAAGTATAAATCAAAATATATCTAAATGATAAACTATAAAACAAAACTAACAACACATAGGGAGTTTTATCCCTCAAATGATCTTGACTGGTCAGTTGAAAGTGATAGGGGACGAATCATATCTTCCCCTGCATTTAGAAGACTTCAAAAAAGAACTCAGGTATTTGCATTAGAGTTAAATGCAGCAGTTAGAAGTAGGCTTACCCACTCTTTAGAGGTATCTCAAACAGCTAGATTTATAGCAAAAACTATTCTAAAGAAACTTCAATCAGATAATTTAAATGGGATTGAAAATGCATTTGTATCAACAGTAGAGATGGCAAGTTTATTGCATGATATAGGAAATCCACCTTTTGGTCACTTTGGAGAAACTGCAATAAATGAGTGGTTTATTAAAAAAGGTATAAAGCATCTCAATAAACTCGCATCTAAATCAACTTTAAAAGATAAGCTTGTAAAAGATTTAACCTCTTATGATGGCAATGCACAAGCAATTAGAATAGTACATAAACTACAAAGATTAAACTTATCATACACTCAAACAGCCTCAATCATAAAATATACAAGAGGTGCATTTGATAATAAGCCAAAGGAGGGGGAGTTTACATATTTAGGTAAAAAACCTGGATTTTTTTATAGTGAAAAAGATTTCATAAAAACTATTCAAGAAACTTTAAATATCCAAGAGAATCATAGGTTTCCCATAACATATATAATGGAAGCTGCAGATGATATTTCATATTTAAGTGCAGATATAGAGGATGCAGTTGACAAAGGGATCTTAACACTTGATATAATTTATAATTTAATAAAAGATGAGTGTAAAGTAGTAAATGATAAATACAATACAGATACAAATATGCTTTTTGAGATAGTTGAAAAAAACTACAAAAAAGCAAAGAGTAAAGAGGATGAACCGTATCAGTTTAATATGTTTTTGACTTTAACAAGAACTCAACTTATATTTAAACTAGTTGAATATGTATCTGATATTTATATACAAAACCACCAATCTATATTTGATGGTAATTTTAATAGTGCATTGCTTGAATATGATAAATATCATGAGTGCTCACAAGCAATAGAGGTGCTTCAAAATATATCTATTAGATATATTTATAGTAATAAACAGGTACAAGCCATGGAGCTAAAAGGCTTTCGTATCATTGATGGTTTATTTGATATATATGAGCCACTATTAGCATTGGATTGTGATCAATTCTCTAATATTTTGGAAAATAAAAAAACAGATTGTTTAATTTGTAAAAACCTCCTGGCAAGATTGTCAAAAAAACATTTGGTTGCTTATAGAAAAAGTGTAAGTGGTATAAAAAATGATGATGATTTTAATCTTTTAGAGTGGTATTACAGAGCTAGATTAATTATTGATTATATTAGTGGTATGACTGATGATTATGCACTTGAAGAGTATAAAATTCTAAGTGCGATTTAGTATAATTCTAAACTAGCCTCTATTAGTTTTGAAAGATTTATTTTTCCATAACCATAATAGTCATTTTTTAACTCATTAGATAGTGGCTCTTTTAAGTTATTAATCTCTATATAACTATCTGTAGCAAAAATTTCATCTTCTTCTTTTTCCTCATTTGATACTAGCTGGGCACTATAGAATCCAAAAGGTAATATGTCTGTTACTTGAGAACTCCATTTATCTCCTTGAATACTTATACTATATGGTCCATATGCTATATCTTCATTTGATATTAATCTTAGCGAGAAGTCACTATTATTTGATGTTCCTAATTGCCCTGTAAACATTGGAGTTTGTGAATTAATTATATCAAAGTCTTTTAAGTAAGGAATATTTAATCCTATTTTATCACTAGTTGATTTTAAAAGAGTTTGAATCTCTACTCTTGTTAAATTGGGATTTGATTCAAGCATTAATGCAATTGCACCAGATACAATAGGTGCTGCTGCTGAAGTACCTATAAATGAGACTTCACTACCATTTCTCATCTCATTATAAAGATTAAGGTCATTATCTGTTATGCCATTATCTCCAATAGGATCTAGTGTAGAAATACCATAATCACCATAATAATCACCTCCACCAGGAGCTACAACATCCAAATCTGGACCATAATCACTATACGAAGTTCTTAGTGCTGTATGATCTGTTGCTCCTACACCAATTACTGTTTCTAAAGCTGACTCATCACCATCCATTAGGTAATTATTATTTCCTGCTGCAAATACTACAATGACACCTTTGCTATCTCTTCCATTTGTGGCTATTGTATCAATGTATTGCGATACTATAGAACTAACATCTCCTGTACCCCAACTACAGTTTATTATATCAGCTCCAGCATCCACAGCAGCTTTAAACATATCTATAGTTTCTGTATCGCTACTATACTCAGACATTTTTATTAATATTAGTTGAGAGTTTGGTGCAATACCTGTAATACCATATTTATTTTCACCAGATGCAATAATACCAGCAACCGCAGTACCATGATATTCATTAGAGTATGTGTGTGAAACATCACTTAATAATCCACTATTTGTAAAATTTATAGTTTTATAAATCCTATTTTCTAACTCATAATGTGTAGTGTCAAATCCATCATCAATAATAGCAATTTTTACTCCACTACCTTTATATCTGCTATAAGTATTTTCAGGGTTTATATGGGCATTTGAATCTATATCATTAGCTATAAAAAACTCTTCATTAAAATCTTTGTACCATTGTGTGTTTGAGTAATCTGTAGTATCTTCAGGAAGTTCAATTGTTGTATTATTTTCTTGTGTTGTAGTTTCACCACAACCAGAAAAGAGAAAAAATGAAAAAAATACTATATTAAAGCATCTCATCTTTTAGTTCTTTTTCTTAAAAAATCTGGATATGATATATTTACTCTTTTGTCCAAGTATATCTCATTTGCTACCTCTAAAGTTTGTGAGTTCTCTTTGACTTTTATTAAATATGTATTCTCTAGAACTTTTTTAACTAAAGTGATATTATAGTCATTTATAATATCATTAATATCTTCATTTGTTTTAATTTTTATAAGTATTTTATCTGTAATTCCAAGAGTGCTACCTCTTGAAGTTAAATAAAATTTTATATTTTTATTTATTGTTCTTAATTCATTAGTAGATTCATGAAGATAAACTTTTTCATCTCCATTATAATAAAATATATCAGAACTAAAAGAGAGTGATATAAATAAAGATAAAAAATAAAGTATTTTCATTTTATTTTAGCCAATTCCTAAAATACTCAATTTGTTCCTCTGTTCTTTTTGTACTAGTTCCACCAAAAGAGTCTCTTGCATTCATTGAATTTCTAAGGTTTAAATATGTAATTATATCTTCATCTATATTCTCAACATCACTTGAAACTCCTCTTATCTCATCAATAGTTAGTTCACTCATATCTTTATTTAATCTATTTGCAACTGCAACAACATCTTTAGTGATATAGTATGCAGTTCTAAAAGGTAAGTTTGCTTTTTGTACTAAATAATCAGCTAAATCTGTAGCACTTAGATGTCCTATTTTACAAGCTTCTTCCATAGTATCGACATTTATTATAAGAGTATCCATAACAGCTGTTAAAATATCTAAAGATATCTCCATTGTTGCAACACTATCAAATACACCCTCTTTATCCTCTTGAGTATCTTTATTATAAGCTAGTGGTAAACCTTTCATAACTGTTAAAAGGCTCATTAAGTTTCCATAAACTCTACCTGTTTTACCCCTTAAAAGTTCTGGAACATCTGGATTTTTCTTTTGTGGCATTATTGAACTTGTTGTCGCATATTCATCGCTCATTTTTATAAAACCAAACTCATAACTAGACCATAAGATAAGCTCTTCACTTAGTCTACTGATATGCATAACAGAAGTTGCTATATTAAACAATATCTCTAAAGCAAAATCCCTATTACTTACTGTATCAAGAGCTGAAACAGTTGGAAATTCAAAACCTAAAAGCTCTGCACTTTTAAATCTATCAATATTATGTGGAGTTCCAGCTAGTGCAGCACTTCCTAAAGGACAGTTGTTATTTCTCTCATAGCTACTTTGAAATCTTTCAAAATCTCTTTTGAACATATTTGCATAAGCTAAAATATGATATCCAAAATTAATAGGCTGTGCATGCTGTAGATGAGTCATACCAGGTATTAAAGTTTCTGTATGCTTTGCAGAAATATCAACAAGAGTTTTAACAAGAGTTTTTAATTTTTCTTGTATTAATATATTTTTATCTTGAACATAAAGAGTGAAATCCGTTGCTACTTGATCATTTCTACTTCTTGCTGTATGAAGTCGTCCACCTGCCTCACCTATTAGTTCAGTAAGCTTACTTTCAATTGCCATATGAACATCTTCATGTTCTATTTTCCATTCAAAGTTTCCAGATTCTATATCTGATTTAATTTGTAAAAGTCCAGATTCTATTTTTTCTTGGTCTTGCGTAGTTATTATACCTTGAAGAGCTAACATCTTGCTATGTGCGATACTACCTTTAATATCTTGTGAATAAAGCTCTTTATCGAACATTACAGAAGCGTTAAATTGATCTAAAAGTTTTGCATTTGTATTTTTTAAGATTTGTGAAGTTGACATAAAATATCCTATAATTGTAAAATTTAGCAATTATAGCATATTAGGTTTAATTTAGTTGGTTGATATCTTCAGATTTCAGTGATTAGTAGGTAAATCCGACCAAATTTCCAAAACAAACTAAGCAAACATTAAGAATAAGATTATTTATCTTATTCTTACCAACAAAAACAACTAATTATAGTAAAAACATTCCTAAAACATCTCACAATAATACATCTATATAAATTTTACATAAACCCCTTATTTATCGTATTTATAAGCACTTTAAAACAATAATTTAGCTATAATATAATTAAATATATTATTAAAAGGCAAGGTATGAAAGTAAAACAAAAAAAGAAATTATTAAAGCAATTAGAGACTATAGAAGATTTTCGAAGACATAGAGATCAAATAGTATATCCATTACATGAAATACTATTTATTAGTCTCTTTGGATTAATAAAAGGACATTTGACATTTGATGATTTACATTTTTATTTTACAAAGAATAAGAGTAATAAAATATTTAAGAAGTTATTTGGTAAAGATAAAATAAGAGTACCTTGTAGATCTACACTACATAGAATATTATCAAATGTAAGTTATGATAAACTAGAAGTAATATTCAGAGATTATTTTGGTAAATATGCAATTGGTGAAAATATAGCAATCGATGGTAAGTGGTTAAACGGTAGTGATGCAAATGGACAATATACAGGAAAAGTATCTCATAAATCAGTACTACATATATTTGATAAAAATAGTAAAATAAATTTAGGTCATAAGTTTATGGAAAAAGGTAAACTAAGTGAGATACCTGCAATAAATGAGATATTAAAAGATAAAACATTTAGCAACTCTGGTCAGATATATACAATGGATGCTCTTCATACTCAAATCGAAACATTAAATACTATTAATGATAATAATGAATACTTTTTAGCTAAAGTAAAAGGAAATCAAAAATCATTAAAAGATAAAGTTTGTGATACTATTAACCTATTTCACAAGCCTACAGATACCTACACAAGCCCTTTATGGCAAAGTGAAGGAAATAAATCTGTAACTAGAACTGTTGATATA
>JAYEMI010000041.1:0-11503 GCA_034718015.1 Campylobacterota bacterium
TTTACTACAAAGTTTAAAAAAGAGGGAACTGGACTTGGGCTTTATATGGCAAAGATGATTGTTGAAGATAGTATGAGTGGTAGTTTAAGTGTAAACACTCATAATGGTACAGCAATTTTTAAAATTATATTAAAAAATGACGAGGTAAGTTAGAATGAAAAAATTAACACTATTGTGTGTAGAGGATGATGCAGAAGCATTAGAAGATATTGTGTATTTAGTAAAAAGATATTTTGATAAGGTATACACAGCAAGCGATGGAGAGATGGCATTGGATCTTTATAACTCTCATCAACCAGATATTATTTTACTTGATATCAATATTCCTAAACTAAATGGTCTTCAAGTAGCTTCACAAATAAGAAAAGAGGATGATGACACCCCTATCATTTTTTTAACAGCTCATAGTGAAAAAGATAAACTACTTCAAGCTATAGAGTTGCATGTAAGTTCATATATCATTAAGCCTTTTAAAGTTCAAGAGTTAACAGATAATATATTTAAAGCTATAAACAAAATTAATAATAAAAGTAAAAAAGTTTTATTAGTTGATAATTTCACTTGGAATAAAGATACAAATGAATTGTTTTATGGTGATACAAAAATTTCAATTACAAAAAATGAGCTATTGTTGGTTAAATTTTTATTCGTAAATAAAACAATTTATTTTAATGCAAATGATATATCTTCAGAAATAGGTTCAAATCAAAGTGATTTTACGGGGAATAATATCGTTCAGTTGATATCAAGGTTTAAAAAGAAAATTAAGAAATTGATTAAAAATGACGATTTTTTTATTGAAAATACTTATGGAGCTGGATATAGAATAAAATAAGTTTTAAAATATATCTAGTTTTATAATACTGATATAAATATTAAATGTTACAATTATGTAACAAAAGGGGTTTTAATGGAAGAGGTAAAAGATTTAAAAGATAAGGTAAGGGGCTTAAAGGTTTTATTTGTTGATGATGAACAGCAAATAAGAGAGGGTACTGGGCTATTTTTAAACAAGTTCTTTGAGAATGTTACTATTTGTATTGATGGTGAAGAGGGCTTAGAAGCTTTTAAGAATGACCCAACATTTGATATTATTATATCTGATATACAGATGCCAAAGATGGATGGTGCTACAATGGTTTCAAAAATTAAAGAGATTAAGCCAGAGGTATTTGTCATATTTATAACTGCAACTAGAGGTAAACAAGATATTGATGAAAATTTATCAAACCTATATATAACAAAACCAATCTCGTATGATGATATAAAACTTATTATGCAAAAAGTAAGTGAACTTGGCTAATTTAGCCACAAAAGAGGATATATTAAAAAAATATTTTGGTTTTGAAAGCTTTAGAGCTATTCAAGAAAAAGCAATAGAACATATCTTAAAAAAGAGAGACCTACTTACAATTTTACCTACAGGTAGTGGAAAATCCCTTATATTTCAATTACCAACACTTATGATGAGTGGAGTTACTATAGTTATATCTCCACTTATTGCTTTGATGCAAGATCAAGTTATAAACTTAAAACAAAATGGCATAAGTGCAGCTATGCTTAGCTCTACTCAAAATGATGAACAAAATAGTTATGTGATACAACAACTACAAAATAAACAACTAAAATTCTTATATGTAGCTCCAGAGAGATTTACACAAGATTATTTTTTAAATATGATAAAAAATATAGATGTAAACTTTTTTGTTATAGATGAAGCTCACTGTGTAAGTGAGTGGGGTCATGAGTTTAGAGATGATTACAGAAAATTACAGTTTCTAAAATCAAATTTTCCAAATATATCAATTACAGCTTTTACGGCAACTGCAACAAAAGCAGTTGAATTAGATATATTAAAAACATTAAGTATAGATACTTCAAATGTATTAAGAGGGAAAATACAAAGAACAAATCTATTAATAAGAGCTCAAAAAAGGGTAGGGGATGGTAAAACTCAAGTTATAAATTTTCTAAAAGCTCACAAAGATGAGTGTGGAATTATATACTGCTTTACAAGAAAAGAGACAGAACAATTATCAAATTTTTTAAATACAAAAGGTTTTGATACTTTAGCATATCACGCAGGTTTAAATGCTCAAAATAGAGATGAAATATTTAAAAGTTTTAAAAATGAATCTATAAAAATAATAGTTGCAACAATAGCTTTTGGTATGGGGATAGATAAAGGCAACATTAGATTTGTACTTCATACCTCTATGCCAAAAACTTTAGAAAACTACTCTCAAGAGATTGGAAGGGCTGGTCGAGATGGTCTAAAATCAGATGTTTTACTTTTGTATGCAAAATCAGATGAGATGGGTAAAAAAAGATTTATAGATGAATTACCTGAATCAACTTACAAAATAAATAATTATAAAAAACTTGATGATATGTATAGATTTTGTGTCTCACAAAAGTGTAGACATCAACTAATTGCAAAATATTTTGATGATGATATTGAGGTTTGTGGCAAGATATGTGACAATTGTTTAGATGGTGAAAAAGAGTATAAAGATATAACAATAGAGTCTCAAAAATTTTTAAGTTCAGTTTTAAGGTGTGAAGAGAGGTTTGGTCAGGGATATATAATAGATGTACTTCGTGGTTCAAATGCAAAAAGGATACTTGACTTTGGACATGATAAGTTATCTGTTTATGGAATTGGTTCATATTTAAGTAAACAAGTGTGGGCAAGTATCGCTGATACACTTTTTGATATAGAGGCTATTATTGTAAATGGTGAATATAGAACATTAAGTTTGACAAATATTGGATATGAGATACTAAAAAAACAAAAAACTGTACAAATAGATAGTTCACACTTAGAAGAGGAAAAACAGTATAATGAGTATACTCAAGAGATAAAAAAAGATGAAACTTTTGAAAAGTTTCGTATTTTGCGAACAAAATTATCACAAGAACAAAACATAGCTGCATATCAAATATTTGGTGATAAAACACTTCAAGAGATATCTTTTAAGCTACCAGCCACACATCAAGAGTTTTTGACTATATCAGGGGTAGGGCAATCCAAGCTTGACAAATATGCAGATATATTTATAGAGTTATCAAAAAGTTTAAGAGAAGATGGTGTTAAAATAAAAAAAGTTTTAACTAAAACATATTTACAAACATTAGAGTTAATAAAACAAAATAAAACCCTAGATGAGATATGTGAAATAAGAGAGTTAAAAGATCCAACTATAGCCTCACACATAAATGAGTTATATGAAAATGAGTATATTACAAAGGATGAAAAAGATAAAATCTTTGAACCATTAAAAGAAAATTTTCCAAAGGATATAAAAATATGGCTAGAAGAGGGGCTTAAGAATCATGATATATCAACACTTAGGCAAAATTTAAATAAATATTCTTATTTGTTTATGGATAAGATTTAACTCTTTTTTAGTCTGTAGCTCTATAAACAATAATACCAGCTTTAGAGGAGATATACTCTAGTAGTAAGCTATCTAAAACTATCTTTCCTTTAGAACTAGCATGTCTTAAGTATACTAATCCATTTTTTTTAACTATTAAACCAGTGTGTGTAACATCTAAATCTTTTAGTTTTGTATATATACCTATATAATCTCCAGTTTGTAGTTTTGACATATCTATATTATTAGCAGGGATATAATAAATATCTCTTTTTACTTCAGATATCTCTTTGAGGTATTTAAAGTTTTTATTCAAAACCTTTGTTTGTTTTTTACATTTTCCTAAAGTACATGTGATATCTTTCATGTTATTGTTTTCTAACCAATCACTAAAAAAATGGTTTCTATTGTGATATGATACAACTGCATCTTTATATCTTATCTTTATAAGACTATTTGTGAAGCTATTAAGGTCATTAGAAATTCTTAAAGCTTCAATGGTATCAATAAAAGTAAAGCAATCTAGAGCTTCAAAGTTTATAATAAGATTCTCTTTTGAAGTATTTATCTCTATATTAGAGAGTGTATTTGAGATATATTTAGTATTTAAAAACTTTTTTGATAGTTTTTTAATATCTTTTTGTTTGAAAATTGAATTATCATTTTTAAATTTACCTAAATTTATATATTGGTCAAATGCAAAGGTTTGGTTGATTACAAGTAGTGTTAATAGTATCTCTTTCATAAGATGATTGTACCAATTTAAACAAAAATAAAAGATAAAATATAAATATTTTGGTATTTAATGATTTTATACCGCACTTTTTATATAATTTAGCTATACTGTTTCTAATGAAAGATGATTCTAGTTACATCTTTAGTTTGTATTATATTAGTAACACTTCGTTAACAGTAAAATTCACCTAAAAATCAAACTTATTATTAGATTTTCGACCACCCTAGAGATAAGGTGTATTTAAACAAAAAGGATTCTCAATGGCAGAATTAGTAAATGGAACAGTAAAATGGTTTAACAGCGAAAAAGGTTTCGGATTTATCGAACAAGAAAATGGTGGAAAAGATGTATTCGTACACTTCAGACAAATTAATGGAAATGGATACGATAGAACATCATTAAATGATGGTCAAAAAGTTACTTTTGAACTTGGTCAAGGTGAAAAAGGTCCTCAAGCAGAAAACGTTACAGGACTATAATCTCTCCAAAATAAAGCAGATTCTTTTCTGCTTTATATTTCTAAAATCAAACATAAAATATTTTATTGTTTATTTTAACCATCTAAGGTTGTTTTTTTGATTCAAAAAGTGTACCTAGCTTGTGATTATTATCTAAAAGAAATGATTCGGCTGCAGATAGGTCAAATCCGTTTGTTAAAAACATCTTTTTTCCATGTTTCATCATAAAGTCTGCTGCTTTAAGTTTTGTAACTATACCACCTGTTGCAAAAGGATCATTTGGCGTACTGAGATCTTTTAAAGAATCATCGGGTAGTTCGTTTATTATCTTAAATATTTTTGCATTTTTATTTTCTTGTGGATTACAATCATAATAACCATCTATATCACTAAATATAATTAGAAGTTCTGCATCAATTGCATTTGCAACATGAGCTGAAAGCTGATCATTATCACCAAAAAGTTGTTCTGGAGTTGAAGTGATATCATTCTCATTAACAATAGGTACTATATCATTATCTAAGTGTGCATCAATAATATCTTGAAACATTTTAGTTCTTTTTCTAGAATCAAAATCATCTTCAGTTAATAATATTTGAGCAGTGTCTATTTCAAATATATCAAACTTCTTTTTATAACTAGTCATAAGTATAGGTTGTCCAGCTGCAGCTATTGCTTTTTTACCAATTTGTTTACTTTTGTCAATCTTTAAAGCAGAATATCCAGCAGCAACAGCACCAGATGATACTAAAACAACATCATACTTTTTTTTCAGTTTTGAAATAAGATGTACAAGGTTTAGCATCCTCTCTTTTGCTATTTTATTTTTTTGTGTTAATACGGCACTTCCTACTTTTAATACAATTCTTTTCACTATTTCCCTTTTTTTAACATATATTTAATATTGGTGCTATTCTACCACAAAAGATTTATGAGTACTATGAAACTAATGAATCAATAAATTTATCCTCTTTTTTTTAACACAATTTTTTGCTACAATTAATTAATAACTATTTAAAGGGGTATAAGATGCAACATTTAATAGGGCAAAACTGGCACAGTATAGATTCATACGAAGTTTTAGAGATATTTGAAACAGATAAAGATGATGGACTGGGTACTCTTAGTATTAAACATAGAGAGGAGTTTTTTGGTAAAAATATCTTAAAACAGAAAAAACAATCCTCAAAACTTGAAAAGTTTTTTATGCAATTTCATAATGCTTTGATATATATACTTTTAGCTGCATCTTTTATTACTGGTTACTTAGGTGAGTGGGTCGATAGTGGTGTTATATTTGGTGTTGTTATTATTAATGTAGTGATTGGCTATATACAAGAGGTAAAAGCACAAGAAGCGATAGAATCTCTAAAAAATATGATGACAACACAAGCTGTTGTTGTAAGAGATGGTAAGAAACTAAACATCTCCTCTGTAGATATAGTACCTGGAGATATAGTGCTTTTAGAGTCAGGTTCAAAAGTACCTGCAGATATGAGGCTGTTGGAGATTAAAGATTTAAAAGTAGATGAATCTATGCTTACAGGGGAGTCTTTGGCTGCTATAAAAAATATAGATATATTTAATCAAGACACAACATTAAACGATAGAAAAAATATGGTTTACTCTGGTACATTTGTAACTTATGGACGAGCAAAAGGGGTTGTTGTTGCAACTGCAGAACATACAGAGATAGGGAAAATCGCAAATTTAATAGATAATACAACCTCACTAGAAACACCACTTACTCAAAAAATATCATCATTTTCAAAAGTTTTATTAGTGGTGATTTTAGGGCTTGCATTTTTTACTTTTTTAGTTGGATTAATAAGAGATAATAGTGCAGTTGAAACATTTATGGCATCAGTTGCTTTAGCTGTTGGAGCTATCCCTGAAGGGCTTCCTGCTGCTGTTACAATCACTTTAGCAATTGGTGTTAGTCGTATGGCTAAAAAGAATGCAATTATAAGAAAGCTACCTGCAGTAGAAACACTTGGTAGTGTGACTACTATATGTTCAGATAAAACAGGAACATTAACTCAAAATAAGATGTTTGTTACAAATATATACTGCTCCAAAAAAAGATATAGTGTCACAGGAACAGGTTATGAGCCTTATGGTGAATTTTTTAAAGATGAAGAAAAAATAGAATCTTTTGATGATAGTTTTACTGAAATCTTAAAAGCTGGATACTTATGTAATGAATCATATTTAGTAAATGATAATGAAAACTATAAAATCAATGGAGACCCAACAGAGGGTGCTTTGATAGTGAGTGCTTTAAAAGCTGGTTTAATAGAACATCAACTAAACAGTAATAATCCAAGAGTAGATATCTTACCTTTTGAATCTGATAGACAATATATGGCTACAATAAACAAAGATACACAAAATAATGAAAATATAATATATCTAAAAGGTTCTATTGAAAAAACACTAGAGATTTGTGATTTTGAATTAGTAGATGATGTGCAGGTAAAAATAGATAAAGATACTGTATTAAAACAAGCAGAAGAGTATGCTAGTTTAGGTCTAAGGGTATTAGCAATTGCTAAAAAAATAACTCTAAAAGATACAATTACTGATGATGAATTAAAAGATGGATTTATACTTATTGGTCTTCAAGCTATGATGGATCCACCAAGAGCTGAAGCAATAGAAGCAGTAAAAGAGTGTCATGAAGCAGGGATAAATATAATAATGATTACAGGAGATCATCCACTTACAGCTTTTTCTATATCAAAAATGATGACAATAGTTTCTAATGATACCTCATTTAATGGTTCTGTGCTTCAAGGAAGTGAGCTATTTAAACTTACAGATAGTGAACTTATAGAAAAAGTAGCAACAGTAAAAGTATTTGCAAGAGTAGAACCTGAACAAAAGCTTCGTATAGTAGATGCTTTACAAGCAAGAGGTGAGATAGTAGCAATGACAGGGGATGGTGTAAACGATGCTCCAGCTTTAAAGCAAGCAAATATAGGAATAGCTATGGGACTTGGTGGTACTGAAGTAGCAAAAGAGGCTTCTGATATGATACTTAGTGATGATAACTTTAGTTCTATAGCTCATGCAGTAAAAGAGGGTAGAAATGTATTTGATAACTTAATCAAATTTATAACTTGGACACTACCTACAAACTTAGGGGAGGGTTTAGTTATATTATTTGCAATAATGTTAGGTCTTACTCTACCAATATTACCTGTTCAAATTTTATGGATAAATATGGCAACAGCTATTATGCTTGGACTTATGCTTGTGTTTGAACCTGAAGAGGAAAATATAATGCAAAGAAAACCAAGAGATCCAAGGCAATCTATTTTAACTAAAAGTATGGTTGTTCAGATGTTGCTTGTTGGTTTTTATATGCTTGTTGCCTCATATTCAATGTTTAGTTATGCTATTAGCTCTGGATATAATGTGGAGTATGCAAGAACTATTGCTGTTAATATCTTTGTATTTACAGAGTTGTTTTATTTGTTTAGTTGTAAAGAGTTACATCAGTCAATATTTAAAACAAATATTTTTAATAACAAATATCTACTTTATGGCGTAGGACTAATGGCAATATCACAAATAGCATTTACCCATACAGAGTTTATGAATACAATGTTTAAAAGTGAAGCTTTAGATATCTCTTCTTGGATAGCAATAGTTGTAGTATCATTTTGTGTACTTTTTGTTGTTGAATTAAAAAGATATTTTGAAACTAAGTTTATCTAATATTATGATACAATCACAAAACAAAATAATAATTAGGAAAATAAAATGAGTATATTAATAGTTGATGATAGTAAAACTATAACAAATAGTTTAAAGTATTCTATAGAATCAAAGCTCGGATTAAAGGTATATACAGCATTTTCAATGAAAGAGTGTGCTGATTTGATTTTGAAACATAAAGGTAAGTTTACTTTAGCACTTTTGGATTATAATCTTCCAGATGCACAAAATGGTGAAATAATAACTTTTATTAAAAAGTTCAAAATACCAACTATTCTATTAACAGGTTCAGTTCTTTCAAAAGATCATGAAGTGTTTAAAAATGACAATTTAATCGACTATATAATCAAAAATGGAAGTTATGCAATAGACTATACAGTATCAGTGGTAAAAAGATTTTCTGCTAATGATAAAGTTGAAGTTTTAGTAGTAGATGATTCAAAAACATTTGCATTTAAAATGGAACAACTTTGTAAAAAGTATAATTTAAAAACAATAGTGGCTCATTCGGGTGAAAGAGCATTAGAGCTTTTGCCACAAAGAGCGGATATAAAACTTATTTTAGTAGATTATATGATGCCTGGTATGGATGGATTGCAGTTGACTCAAGAGCTTAGAAAAAAATACAAAAAAGATGAAGTAGCTATTATTGCTTTATCTGGAACAAGTGAAAAAGAGATTGTAGCAAGTTTTTTGAAATATGGAGCAAATGACTTTTTATATAAAGACTTTAGCGATGAGGAGTTTTTTGCAAGGGTAAATAACAATCTTGATGTTGTAGAGCTATTTTCTCATACTCAAGATAAAGCAAAAAAAGATTATATGACAGGGTTATTTAACAAAGCATATTTTTTAAATGAAGCAAAAGTATTATATGAAAGAGCGTATGAAAAGAAAGAGTTACTTGCAGTAATTATTATAGAGATAGATGAGTTTAATGTACTATGTGATTCTTATGGACATGACATTGGAGATGATGCAATAAAAATGATTTCGAAAATATTAACAAGTTATTTCAATGAAGACTCAATAGTAGCAAGATTTGGTTCAGATCAATTTTGTGTAATATTAAAAAATAGACCATATGCAGAGTTAACACAAATGTTTGATGAGTTACAAGAGATTGTAAAATCATCAACTTTAATGATTAATAATATACAACATAATATTAGTATCTCAATAGGGGCAAATGTAAATTTACTTCAAAGTGTTGAAGATATGATGGAATCAGCTGATGATGCTTTATTTAAAGCACAACAAAATGGAAAAGATCAATATAAAATAAACTCATAAAATGAAAAATATATTAAATAAAGAAGATTATTTTATAAAACAATTTACAAAAAGTAAATTTATAGGTGATGATGGTGCTGTTGTTGGAAACTATGTATATAGTATGGATGCTTTTTTTGAAGATGTTCACTTCAAAACGAAGTGGATGAGATTGAAACAAATAGCAACAAAAGCGATGCTTGTAAACATAAGTGATGCAATTGTTATGAATGCAATACCAAAGTATGCACTTCTAAGTGTTGCTATACCATCAACTTTAAGTAAAAAAGATATGAAAGAGTTATCTAAAGGTTTTAAAAAAACAGCAAAAAAGTTTAATATTGAGATAATAGGTGGAGACACAATATCAAATAATAAGCTTGATATATCTGTAACAATAGTTTCAAAAATCAAAAAAAATCAAAAACCAGTTTTAAGAAGTGGTACAAATATTGGTGATATTGTATGCTATACAAATAGTTTAGGTAGTGTAAAAAAAGATTTAGATTGTTTGTTAGAAAATAAACAAATTAGTAAAAAATCAAAATTTATTAAACCTATTTTAAACCCTAAGTTTTTTTATAGAGTAGCAAAACATATAAACAGTGCTATGGATATATCTGATGGATTGTTTTTTGAACTAGAAAGATTGTCAAAAACAAACAACATAGGGTTTGATTTTTTAATTGATATAGATAAAGAGCTAGGGTGTAGTGGTGAGGAGTATGAGATACTTTTTACTTTTGATAAAAAACATAAAAAAAAGATAGAAAAAATAGCAAAAGAGTGTAAAGTTAAATTAAATTTTGTTGCAACTACAACAAAAGGTAGTTTTACTTGTGATTGTAAAAGTCACCATTTTAAATAAAACAAATAATAAAACCAAGGGAAAATATGAAAAAACAGTATTACTTAAACCATAGTGAAATAGATGTATATTTTAAACAAAGTAAAGATGACTTTATTGTAACTGAAGTACCGCTATATGAGTTTAGTGGTGAGGGTGAGCATATGGTTTTAAAAATACGAAAAAAAGATTTAACTACTTGGAGTGCATTAGAGATAATAGCAAATACAATAGGGTGCAAAACAAGAGATATTGGATATGCAGGCTTAAAAGATAAAAATGCGATGACTATTCAACATATCTCTATTCATAAAAATTATGAGGAGCAAATAGATAAATTTGAACACCCACAAATTAAAATATTAGAAAAAACATACCATAACAACAAAATAAAAATAGGGCACCTAAAAGGTAATAAGTTTTTTATTAGATTAAAAAGAGTGCAGCAACTTCATCAAAGAAAAATAGAAGCAGCACTAAAGCAAATAGCTACTTATGGAATTCCAAATTATTTTGGTTTTCAAAGATTTGGAATAGATGGGGACAATTATTTAAAAGGTAAAGATCTAATAGATGGAAAAATAAAAGTAAAAAATAGAAAACTTAGAGATATGTACATAAATGCATATCAATCATATCTATTTAACTCTTGGCTAAGTAAAAGAATAGAGATAAGTAAACTAATAAATAGTTTCAAAGCAAATGAGATAGCTTCAACTGTTGGATTAAGTGAAGAGACAATAAAAGAGCTACAAAAACAACAACACCCATTTAAAATTTTAAAAGGTGATGTATTTAGTCACTATCCGTATGGAAGACTATTTTATGTAGAAGATACAAATGAGGAAGCAGAAAAGTTTTTTAATCAAGATAGAGTACCCACAGGACTTCTTGCAGGTAAAAAAACAAAATTTGCAATAGATGATGCTTTGATGTTTGAAGAACCATTTATAAAAGAGACAAAAGAGGATGGGGCTAGAAGATTTGCTTGGATTTTCCCTACAAATATTAGCAGTGAATATAAAGAGGAAAAAAACTGGTTGGAATTAAACTTTGAGTTACCAAAAGGTTGTTATGCTACAGAAGT
>JAYEMI010000042.1:0-7308 GCA_034718015.1 Campylobacterota bacterium
GTGGTTGCAATGCTCTAGTTTTTACATCAAAATTATCATTAATATGAAAATCTCTAATTATCTGTTTTATTTGTTCTTTCTTTTTCATAAAGAAGATTATATATGTTTTTATCTTTTATATAGATAAGGTGTAAAACTTACGATTCGTCTGAGTATATTTCCTTTTTCATATCTACTAATGGTCTTAGTTTTAAATTTACTTTTTCTTTCATCATAGTTGCATATTTATCCATATATGTTCTATGCCAATGTTGAAATAATCTACCAGTACCAGTTTTGTAGTTCGATTGACAGATCACTCTTTTAGTGAAGATGAGATAGTAAAATGTAGAGTAGAGTTTCTAAAATATATCAGCTCAAAACTGCTTTTAAGTAGATTAAAGCTAAAATAAATACATGATAGTATACGGAAAACAAACAGTATTTTATATTTTGGATAATCATCCAAAAATAATTAAAGAGGTTTATCTTGCAAAAGAGATAGATAAAAAACTTTTCAAAAAGTTTATGGATTTAGGCGTTAAGATTATAAGACCTGATAATATGAAAGCTCAAGCTTTGGCAAAGGGTGGAAACCATCAAGGTTTTTTATTAAACATTGACGAATTTGTTTTTACAGATATAAAAGATGTAAAAAAACATGAGTTTATAGTAGTACTTGATGGACTTAGCGATACTGGAAATATTGGAGCGATTGTAAGAAGTTGCTATGCTTTAGGTGTTGATAGTATAGTGGTGTGTGGACATAAAAACTTCTATCCCTCACCAATTGTAAGAACAAGTAGTGGAGCTATGCTTGATATGCCTATTGCTAATTATTACAATAGTTATGATTTAGCAAATGAACTTAAACAAGTTGGTTTTAGTTTAGTTGGTGCAGATATGGAAGGGTATGAAGTAAAATCTATAAATAGGGAAGCTGGTCAAAAAACTGCTCTGTTTTTAGGGAGTGAATCTACAGGTTTATCAGGTAAATTAAAAAAGAAGTTAGATTTAAAAGTTTCTATTGGTATGCAAAATAATTTTGATAGTTTAAATGTATCAGTAGCAGCTGGAATTTTAATATACGAGTTAAAGTAGTAGATGTTTAAAAACATTATTTTATTTTTTATTTTTTCAATAACATTATTAAATGGTTCTGTTATTGAAACTAAAATTAAAAATATAATAGGAAACTATCACCATAGTTTACATGAAAAACTGATAATTCATCTATATAAAGAAAAAAATAAATTCATAATGAATGATAAGATAAGTTACTATAATGTTTTTAGCACTTTAAGAAAAAATGGTTTATTAAATTTAAAACTTGATAAACCAGATAATATAGAGTTAGTTTTCAAAGCTTTAAATAACAATAAACTAGCTTTTAAAATTTTAAATGACACTATGAGATCTATTGGATATGGACATATTTATACAAAAAAGCTTGAAGTTAATAAAAATGATTTGAATTGGAATATTAGATTCAAAGCTGAATATATGACCGATCCTGTTGTTTTGATAAAAGAACTTCAACAAAAAAATTGTAAAGTTACAAATGTAGAGAACAGAGGTTCGAACACTTGGTATTATGAGATAGATTTTGTAAATTCAGTTTTAAAAGAGGCTACTAAAATAGATAAAGATGAAAAGGTAAAATTCCAAAAACCTCTTCAAGAGTATTTTTTAATGGTAGATAATGTGAAACAATTACAAGTAATGAGTAGAAAATTAAATAATTGGTATCCATATATATCATTTTTTGATCAAAACCTTAATGTTTTGGGTACAATTCGAAAAAACAGAGAATATGAAGGGATCAGAACAAAAATACCAAAAAGTACAAAATATATAAAAATAGCAGATTCTTTTAATCTTATAAATATAAAGAGAGGCTTAACAGTAATAGTAAGATAAATTAAAAAATTAACTAACTTTTTTTTAAATACTACAAAGTAGTGTTTAAAAGAGAGTTTAAAACTTTCAAATATAAATAAATGGAGACAACTTATGTTTGATGAAATAAAATTTGATAGAATGGAAAAATTACCAAAGTATGTATTTGCTGAAGTTAATGACCTAAAAATGGCACAAAGACGAGCAGGTAATGATGTAATTGACTTTTCTATGGGAAATCCTGACGGTGATACACCACATCATATTAGAGAAAAATTAGTAGAGTCTGCAAAAAAGACTAAAACACATGGTTACTCATCTTCTAAAGGTATTCCAAAATTACTTGATGCAATTGCTTCTTGGTATAAAAGAAGATATGGAGTAGATTTAGATTCTCAAACGCAATGTGTTGCAACAATGGGAAGTAAAGAGGGATATGCACATTTAGCTTATGCTATAACTAATCCTGGAGATATAGCTGTTGTTCCAGATCCTACTTATCCTATACATAACTATGCTTTTATATTAGCAGGTGGAGTTGTAAAGAACTTTGGAATTGTTTTTGATGAAGATTATAATATAGATGAAGATAGATTTTTTAACGATCTTCAAGATATTTTTGATTCTAGTGAAGAGGGGAAAAGACCTAAATATGTGTTAGTTAACTTTCCACATAATCCATCAACTGCAACTGTGACACCAGAGTTTTATGTAAGACTTGTAAATATGGCTAAAAAAGAGAGATTTTATGTGATCTCTGATATCGCTTATGGTGATATAACTTTTGATGGATATGCAACACCTTCTATTATGTCTGCACCTGGAGCATTAGATGTTGCTGTTGAGTCATTTACTTTATCTAAGTCATACAATATGGCTGGTTGGAGAGTTGGATTTTTTGTAGGAAATACTAAACTTATAGGTGCATTACAAAAAATAAAATCATGGCTTGATTATGGAATGTTTACACCTATACAAGTTGCAGCCACTGTAGCACTTAATGGTGACCAAAAATGTGTACAAGATATCACAGATAAATATGACCATAGACAAACAGTACTTTTAGATGCATTTAAAAATGCAGGATGGGAGATACGAAGAAACAAAGCAAGTATGTTTGTATGGGCAAAACTTCCTAAAGAGGTAGAATATATGGGTTCTTTAGAGTTCTCTAAAAAACTTTTAGTTGAAGCTGGAGTAGCAGTTGCTCCTGGTATTGGATTTGGTGAATTTGGTGAAAACTATGTAAGAATAGCTTTGATTGAAAATGACAAAAGAATAAGACAAGCGGCAAAAAGTATTAAAAAGTTTTTAAAACAGTATAAAGAGCCTAAAAAGGAAGAGAAGTAGATGTTAAATATTGGAATAATCGGTGTTGGAACAGTAGGACAAAGTGTATGTCAAATACTAGAGGCAAACAAAGATATTATAACTGCTAGAGCAGGTGTTGAACTTGTAGTGACTAAAGGTGTAGTAAATAATCTTTCAAAACAAAGAGATGTATCTATAGCTATATCTGATAATCCTAATGATATTTTAGATGATGATTCAATTGATATCGTTGTTGAGCTTATGGGTGGAGTTGAGAAACCATACGAAGTTGTTAAAAAAGCTTTAAGTAGTGGAAAAGCTGTAGTTACTGCAAATAAAGCACTTCTTGCATATCATAGATATGAACTACAAGAGTGTGCTGGAGATACTGCATTTGAATTTGAAGCAGCAGTTGCTGGTGGTATTCCTATAATAAATGCCCTTAGAGATGGTCTTAGTGCAAATCATATCGAGTCAATAAAAGGTATTATGAATGGTACTTGTAACTATATGCTTACAGAGATGATAAATAATGGTGTAGAGTATGATGATATCCTAAAAAAATCTCAAGAGTTAGGTTATGCAGAAGCTGATCCAACATTTGATGTTGGTGGATTTGATGCAGCACATAAACTTTTAATCCTAGCAAGTATAGCTTATGGAATTGATGCAAAACCTGAAGATATTTTAATTGAAGGTATTCAAGATATCTCTAGTGAAGATATATCTTTTGCTAAAGAGTTTGATTACTCTTTAAAGCTTCTAGGAATTGCTAAGAAAAACGGAAATGAAGTTGAACTTAGAGTTCACCCTGTTCTTATCTCAAATAAAGCTATGATTGCTAAAGTTGATGGTGTTATGAATGGTGTATCTGTTATTGGAGACAAAGTTGGTGAGACTATGTATTATGGACCAGGTGCAGGTGGAGATGCAACAGCAAGTGCTGTTATTGCAAACCTAATAGATATAGCAAGAAGTGGAAAGTCAACACCTATGTTAGGGTTTACTAAGCCTTTAGAGAGTGGATTAAAACTAGCTTCTAGCGATAATATTCAAACAAAATATTATATTAGAATGGAAGTAGAAGATAAAAGTGGAGTATTAGCAAAAGTTGCTACTATATTTGGTACTAAAAATATCTCAATCAAAACTATGGTACAAAAAACACCAAAAGAAGGTAACGCTATGTTATTACTATCAACACATACAAGTAAAGAGAGTGATATAAAAAATGCTCTAAATGAGCTTACAGCTTCAGGTATTGTTAAATCAAAACCTTCAATGATAAGGATAGAGGAGTAGAGATACTTCTTTATTTGGTTTTTTATTATGAGAAAAGCTCTTTTCCTACTTTTTATCTCTTTTAGTTTCCTAAATGCAAAAGATTTTTTTTATGAAAATAATAAAAGAGTTGATTTAAAAAGAGACCTTTCAAAAAGTTCTACATATCAAATCAGATACTTTAAAAATAAAAAAAATGAGTCCATAGCAGTTAAAAATCGAATTTTGATAAAACTAAACTCTGTAGCAGCTATAACTGCTATGATATTAGAGTATGATCTAAACATATTCCGAAAAATAAATGACAAAAAATTCATTCTAGAAGTAAAAGATATAAATGATATATTTTGGATATCAAATAAAATAAACAGTAAAACTGCAGTATCATATGCATACCCAATATATATAAATAAAACAAAAAAAGCACAAAGAGCAATGGTGAAAAAATCATCCAAGAAAGATGATGGTATTGGTAAGGCTAAAGTATCAGCTTCAGGAGCTGATATCTCAAGTGCTTTTAAAAATAGATAATTAAGAGAAGTGATTTAATGCAATTAAATAAAAATATTGATTTTTCAAAATTTACAAATAGTGATATTGATTTTTTCATATCTAATAAAAATAGAATTATAGAAACTTGGATAAATGAGAAAGAAGTTTTAGCAGTATTAACAAATTTCAAGATTAATATAAATAAATTCAAGTTTAAAACTGCTTCTAGTTTATTTGATTATTTGATAAATGTATTACTTGAAAAAAGTGAACTAGGAAGATGTCCAACTATAGAAGCCTTGATAAATATTTTGTTTAAAAAAAATCTTCATCTTGAAGATGTATTTATTTTATGTTCAAACTTTAAAAATACTTTTTCACTTTTAATGTATCAAGAAAATATCCCAACAGAAAAAATAAAACTATTACTAAAAATACTTGATATAAATCTACACAATACATTGAAATTATTTACAGATAAACTTCATGATAAAGATGAGATACTAAAAAGACAAAAACAAATTATTGAAGACCATGTACTTTTAACAACAACCAATCCAAAAGGGGTCATAACACACACTACTGATGCATTTTGTAAACTCTCTGGATTTTCAAAAGAGGAGATGATAGGGCAATCTCATAGAATTATGAAAGACCCTAATTTGCCAAAAGAGTTTTTCACAACACTTTGGGAAACTGTACTAGCTGGTAAAACATGGGAATCCAATGTAAGAAACATTGCAAAAGATGGTACACTTTTTGTAGTAAAAACAAAAATCATACCTGTAAAAGATAAAAATGGTGAAATCATTCAACTTATGGCAATAAGAGATGATATAACCGATAAAGAGAAAGCTAAATACGATTCTTTAACAAATATTTTCACAAGAGGTGAATTTGATAAAAAGTTTGCAATACTTATTGAAGAAGCAAAACACAACAACACAGAATTATCAATTATAGTCGTTGATGCTGATCACTTCAAAAAAGTAAATGATACCTATGGACATCAAAAAGGTGATGAAGTTTTAGTCGATATTGCTAAGGTTTTAACCAATAATATTAGAGGAAATGATATTTGTGCTAGATGGGGTGGGGAAGAGTTTGTTGTACTTTTACCAGGTAGTTCAATAGAGGTAGCCAAAAAAATTGCAAATCGTATGAGAGAAAATATTTCATCTTATATAAAAATTGATAATCAAGCCCAAACTTGCTCTTTTGGTATATCAAGTTTACAAGAAAATGATACTGAAAATACACTATTTAAAAAAGCAGATGAAGCTTTATATAATGCCAAATCAAATGGAAGAGATAGAGTTGAGTTAAAATTAAATTCTTAAAAACCTAGTCACTAACTACACAATTTCTACCACTATCTTTTGCTTTATATAATAAAGTATCTACCCTTTTTAAAAGTTTCTCTTTGGTGTCATTTTTTTCTATCATTGTAACACCTAATGATATTGTTATTTTTAGTTCATTTGCAAATAATGTTTTTTCAACTAGCTTTCGTAACTCTTCTGCTTTTTTAACCCCTATAGTTGGAGTTATATCTTCAATCAATACTATGAACTCCTCGCCACCCCACCTCACAAAGATATCATCCTCTCTTAGATACTCTTTTACTGTTGCTGAAAGTTTTGTTAGTATCTTATCTCCAACTAAATGACCATGTGTATCATTTATATTTTTAAAATGATCTATATCAAAAAATATAATTACCCCAGCTTTATTTGTATCAAGAAACTCAACTAAAAATTGATCAAAATATCTTTTATTAAAAGCTTTTGTAAGGTCATCAGTATTTGCTTTGTTTTGTAAAAACTTTGATTCTTTATGCAAAGTTGAGATTGTTTGAGTATGCTCCTCAATCTCTTTGTAAAATTTTGTAAGAACTATATATATTACTGATAAAACAAGTAAAAATACCATAAAGGTTAAACTATTTATAAACATCAATGCATTGTTATTCTCTTTAACAAAATTTGTAATATCTTTTATTATTATAATCTTTGAGACTATTTGATTATTAAAACTTAATAGATTTAAGTCACTTAACACTAAATAAGTTTTATTCTCAACATCTATAATTTGTCTATCGATATTTAGGTCTAAACTACTTTTTATTTTCTCTACTATTGGATCTTTTGTTACTATTGAGTAGTTATCTATTTTGGGGTACTGCTTTTTAAAATCTAAGTTATTTAAGAAATCTGATTTTACTATAGTGATAGCTTGGATATCAAACTCCCTTTTTAGCATATCAATAAAATAATTTGGTTTTATTCCAAACTCCAATACACCTATATGTTCATTATGATATATAAATGGTGTAGTTATTCTATA
>JAYEMI010000042.1:7408-15243 GCA_034718015.1 Campylobacterota bacterium
TTACTATAGTGATAGCTTGGATATCAAACTCCCTTTTTAGCATATCAATAAAATAATTTGGTTTTATTCCAAACTCCAATACACCTATATGTTCATTATGATATATAAATGGTGTAGTTATTCTATATACTGTTCCATTTTTTCCTACCTCAAATCCAGTTTGATTTTGTTGTGTTTTGTTTGCATATACTACTATTGGTCTTTTTTTTGTTAAATCATCGCCATAGGAGTCTGGCTTGTGCATTCTTAATATTGTTTTATTTTTTGTATCAAAAAAATGCATAACATAAAGGTTTTTATCTTGGGCTTTAAATTGCAAATAATCAGCTTCTAGTAAACTGTAGAGTTCATCTCTTTTATTATACTTAAACTTATCATATATCTCTTTTTGATACATAAAATAATTTGTAAGAAGTGTATATTTATCAATTAGGTTTGATTGAGCTAGTTGAAATCTTGATTCTAAATTTTCACTTAAAGTATCTTTCTCTTTTTGAAACATTGTTTCATGATGTTTTTTATCAAAATATACTCTACCTAATAAAAGTACCCCAAATACCAAAGAGAGTGTTATTATATATTTCCATACGATATTTTTATTTTCCATTCTAAACTGCTTCTACTACTTTATTTCTTCCAGTTTTCTTAGCTTCATAAAGTGCTTTATCAACTCTTTCAAAAAACTCTGCTTTTGTTTCATTCTCTTTATATATTCCAACTCCAAAACTTGTTGTAATCTTACCAGCAATTGAGAAATGACTCTCTTGAATAAATACTCTAATCTTTTGAGCTAGTATTTTAGTACCTTCAAGTGAATGTCCCAGGTAAAAGAATCACAAACTCCTCTCCACCCCATCTAGCAAAGATATCAACTCTTTTTAGATTTTTACTTACTAATTTTGCTAACTCTTTTAACACCTCATCACCAACATGATGACCATAACTATCATTTATAGATTTAAAATGATCAATATCTAGCACTATCATACTTAAAACATTTTTTGATACTCTTGCTTTTTCAATCTCATAATCAAAAAACTTTTCAAATTTTGCTCTATTAAATATACCTGTTAAACCATCTATACTAGCTTCCTCTTCTAGTGTTGCTGTCATACTATATAGTTCATCAACTTTATTCTTCATAGCCATGTTAAGTGTACTTAACTGCTCTTTTGTTTGTTCAAACTCTGTTACATCATGCCTAATTGCTATATATTCAACAATATCTCCATCAATATCGAGTATAGGTATTATAGTAGAGTCAACCACATATTTTCTACCATCTTTTCTCATGTTTGTAATCACACCATTCCAAGCCCTTTTTTGTTTTATAGTATCCCATAGGTCTTTAAAAGTTCCACTTGGCATTGATGGATGCCTTACTAAACTATGTGGTTTACCTATTAACTCAGATTTACTATATCCACTTATCTCACAAAACTTGTCATTTACATATGTAATTATCCCTTTTGTATTTGACTTTGAAACAATATTGCTTATATCAACAGCTTTTTTATACTCATTTAGTAAGTTTGAATGATCATTAGTAAAGGTTATCTCATTTTTTTGTATCTGTTCATAAGTTTGGAATAGCTCATTTGCAACACCTAAAGATACTTTTTCAAGATTCTTTAAAAGTCCAAAAGAGATAAACTCTTTTTCATAAAAAACAGAAGATATAGTATTTTTCAAAGAGACAAAAAGATTAAAAAAGTCAAAACTTCCAACCATATAGTCATTCAAAAACTTTAAAAACTTCATCTTTATAGGACACTCTGCAATTGTTAAATTCCATTGCATAACACTTAATATACAATCAAAGAAATCATAAAATATCTTTTTATCCTCTTCATTTATAACTATTGCATGTTTTAAAAATATACTATCAACCTCATCACTGCTTAACCATCTGTTTATAATATCATTTCTATTTACTCTTAAAAAATATGTATACTCTTTTATATGTGTTATTTGTTCATTCATACTATGTGATCCTCTTTGCAATTATACTACTCTTTATCTTTAAACATATCTCTTATTTCTAAAAACTTATCTAAATTTCTCATAAATAAATCAATAAGTACTGGGTCAAACTGCTTCCCTCTTTCATCTTCAAAAAGTTTCAAGATTTTATCTAGTCTCCAAGCATCTTTATAGCATCTGTTACTACCTAAAGCATCAAATACATCTGCTATAGATGTAATTCTACCATATATATGTATATCTTCACCTTTTAATCCTTGAGGATAACCCCTTCCATCCCATCTTTCATGGTATTGGTATGCTACTATTGCAGCTATATTTGTAATTACCTTGATAGTAAAAAAATACAATTGTAACTTTTATGTAACATTTCTAATCATTAGGTATAAAATACATAACAGTCTCATATATACCCTCCATATAGTGTCGCAAGTATATCTTATAATCACTATTTATAGCTAAGACTTTTTGTGGTATTTTGTACCAATCTTCTGCCTTGTGATATATACAAATAGTCAAAATTGGAGTATACTTTTTTATAGTTTCTTTTGCTCCCTCAATCGCATCTTGTTCTGCACCTTCAATATCTAGTTTTATAAAATCTACTTTATTTTTAACTATATTATCAATTGTATCTAGATTTGTTGCTTGGTAGTTATGGTTACAATTATTTTCTATTTTTTGGTTTTCTTGCTCAATGGTTATTTTATTTGATAATCCACAGTTTATAAAATTTATATTTTTAATATCTCCAAAATCTCTTTTTGCTATATTTATATGCAATAGGTTTGGCTCTACTAAATATATCTCTTTAAAACAAGGAAAATTTTCAATAATTTGAGGAAGAGTATCCCCTACATATCCACCCCCATCTAAAAAACTTATATTTTTTATATTTGGGATTATATCTTTGTCAAAATACTGCCCTTTATGATCATTTGTAAATCCGTCCATAAAATCAAAATCATAAGATATTTTAAAGTTAATCACTTTTTTAAATATCTCTTTAGACTTTTCATCTTCTAGTAAGTTGTATGTAGATAAATATTTATCTTGATTATTTAAGTAATCATCTTCAAAATCATCTATAAAAGGTGGGGAAGATAAAGGCAAAGTACTATATTTGCATAATGCTAGATAATGTATATGTGTATAACCCATACTTTTAAGTCTGTTTTTTACCTCCACTGGACTTCCAGATGAAGTTGATAATATGATTGAGTCTTTTGGAACATCCTCTATTTTTAGAATATCTTTTTTTCTTGAGCTTTGTACTCTTGTAAAGTCATCTATTATTCCATTTACTTCTATATGTTTTAATACAGATTTGGTTAGTTTATTTATCCCTAAGATATATTTTTTTGTATCTTTTGAACTTATGAAAAGATCTACAAGATTTTTATTATTTTCATTTATATAACTATAATCTATTAAATCCATATTAACTCTTTTTTACTATATTTTAATTTTATCAAAACTTGATTGTTATTGCTTTTATAGCCTCTTTAAAATCATATCTTTTAATATAATTTATAACCTTATCAAACAACTCTTTATCTTCAATATTTAACTCGTATTTTTCTATCTCTTCTATTATGGGTTGGCATTTTTTAACTCTTTTTGATAATACAGCTATTTTTAACTCTTCAAATAATTGATCTCTTTTTTCAGAATCTAAAGGCTTTTTGGTACCAAGTGTTAAGTTTGTGATATTTAGTTTTTCTTTTAATTCATCTATTGTTTTAGTTAGTTCTTCGTACAAGATTGAGAGTAAGCTTGATAGTGAATTTTTATCTTTCGTATTCTCTATTTCAAGTGCGATTTTATTTATTTTAATTGCACCTATATTTGCACTAAGTCCTTTTAAAGTGTGAATAGCTCTTTTAAACTCTTCATCATCAAAGTTTTCAAAAGCTATATCTTCATAGCTAGTTATAAACTCAGCAAGTATTTTTAGGTATAGTTTTTCATTATTACCCATATGCAATAGCCCTGCTTTAGTATCTATGGTATTAAACTTAGGTATATGAAGTTTTTCACTCTTTACTATTAGCTCTTCACTATTCACTTTAGTAGAGATATACTTTAAAAGTGTTTCGTATAGTTTTTCCACTTCAATTGGTTTGTTAAGATGCTCATTCATACCAGCATCTTGAGTGTTTTGGATATCTTCTTTCATAGCATTTGCAGTTAGAGCTATGATAGGTATATCTTTATCTTTTGCTCTTATATTTTTAGTAGCTTCAAAGCCATCCATTATAGGCATCTGTAGATCCATTAAGATAAGCTCATATTGGTTTTTATTTAAAGTAAACATCTCTATAGCTTCAGAGCCATCTGAAGCTATATCTATATCTATTCCACTATTTTCAAGTAAACCTATTATAATCTCTTGATTTATACTATTGTCCTCTGTGAGTAATATTTTGCTACCCTTTAAAACCTTAATATCATCCAATGTATATTGTTTGACTTTGTTCATACTATCTATATCTTTTGCTTTTTCTAGATTTAATTCAAAGCAAAATTTAGAACCTTTACCAAGTTCACTTTCCACCCATATTTTACCACCCATAAGCTCAACAAGTTGCTTAGATATACTTAGTCCCAAACCTGTTCCACCATACCTTCTAGTTGTTGAACTATCTGCTTGTGAAAAAGATTGAAATAGTTTAGATTGCTGCTCTTTGCTCATCCCTATTCCCGTATCTATTATTTCAAATACAAATCTATCTTTTATACTAAAAATATAAAGTTTTACAAAACCTTTTTGTGTAAATTTTAAAGCATTGTTTAGAAGGTTTATTAGAATTTGTGAAATTCTTAAACTATCTCCATGAAGTTCAAAAGATATTTTATTTGCAAACTCTACCTCAAAATTCAAACCCTTCTCTTTTGCTTTAAAGTGTAGTGTATTTTCTATAGTATCTACAAGATGGTAGAGATTAAAATCCGTAAGGTCAATCTCTAATTTCCCAGCTTCTATCTTAGAAAAATCCAAAATATCATTTATTATATGAAGCAATGATGATGCAGAATTATTGATAGTATCTACATAGTGTTTTTGCTTTTTATTTAGATCACTATTTAATGCCATCTTTGTCATCCCTATAATTCCATTCATAGGTGTTCTTATCTCATGAGACATATTTGCTAAAAAATCTGATTTTGCTTTTGTTGATTCTTCTGCTTTTTGTTTAGCTAACTCTAAAAAAAGTTTATTCTCTTTTAGCTTTTCATTGTCTTGTATCGTTGCTACTAGATTAAGATATACAGATTTTGAAAGTAGATACATAAACGGCACATACAAAAGACAAAGAAGTGCAATCATAATATAAACATCACCCTCCATAGATGATACATATATAAACTGCGGAAAAATCATAAAAAATAGATAAAATAGATAAGCATTTAAAACTGGAGCTAAAGAGACTGAACCACCTGAGATAATACCAACAATAAGTATAAAAGAGAAAAACTCATAATTTTCTGGTGCATATATAGAACCAACTATAGCAGCTGCATTCCACAAAAGTGCAGATATACTTATAATAACTACAAAGATTATCATATGATATCTTATACCTTCATGATTATCTTCTTCTATATTCTTTTTTAACATTTGTGCATTTTTATATCTAGAAACTACAAAAATAACTTGTGCTAATACCCACATATAGATATATGATACTGGAACAAAGTCCTTAAATGCTAAAATAACAATGAAAGATAAAAATATTAAAACTACAACAGTTTTAGATGTCTCTTTTACAACTCTCTCTACTAGTTTTGGATGATAGTCTAAAATCAAATTTGCCCCTACTGTGTATATACATTTTCCATAGTTTTCTACAATTATAATGCAAACTACATTAAAATGCAAGATATCGTAAAATCAAATCAGTATTTACATAAAAGATGATATAATTTTGTAAATTATCTAACATAAAGGATTCAAAAAAAGATGTTTAAAAAAATTTTACTGCCAACTATATTAATAGTTTTGGCTTATGGTTTTTGGATAAGTCCAGACTTTAAATCTGATAAATAGATAATACAAAAGAATAATGTCTCAAATATATCAATTAACTCATCAAGATATAAAAGATGAGAACACTTTATATAATTTTATTTATAAAAGAGAAGATTTAAATTATTATTATAGTGATAGTTTTAATCAAGAGTTTTATATAGACCTTGCAAAAGCTGGATTTATTAGTGTATCTCATAATGAAAATGATTTAGAGTATCTACTTCCTGAGATTCAAAAAGAGTATGCTATTTTAGATTTCAAAGATATCTATATAGGAACTAAAGTAGCTAAACTTTTAAAAAGAGCTCATCTTTACAGCTTTGAAATTAATCAAAGATTTGATGAAGTTGTTGAACATCTTGAAACTTTTCATAAAAATAGCTGGATAAATGGAAAATATAAAGAGCTTTTAAAAACTCTACACAAAACTAATGATGATAATAATTTTAAACTTCTTTCTTTTGAATTAGTTTGTTCTGCTACAGATACTATAACTGCTGCAGAAATAGGATACATAATTGGAAAAACATACACAAGTCTAAGTGGATTTAGCTCTAGAGAGAAAAAATATAATAACTTTGGTAAACTTCAATTAGTTCTTTTAGGAGAATATCTTCAAAAAAATAACTTTGATTTTTGGAATCTAGGACATCCTCATATGCAATACAAATTGGACTTTGGAGCTAAAATCTACTCCAGAAAAGATTTCTTGAGTAGATGGTCTTTGAGTATTAAAGTTTGATAAATAAGAATTATTTGAAACTAATATTTCGATATTCTCAATTTTAGAATCAGCACTTTTTAGTGATTTTTATTGAACTTTGCTGATATATATGGCACCTGTTTAATATTTTATTCATACATTTTTAATTCTTATTCTTGTATAATTGTTTTATGGCATTTAAAGATTATTTATTAAAAGAGATTGATAATTTAAGAGATAGAAGAAATCAAGCATTTAGCATATTTTTTGCTCTAATTAGTGGATCAATAGCGATGATAGTATATGTATTAACAGGAGATAAGCCTATATTTTCTTTATTGATAGCTCTTGTTGGTTTTATTGTATCAATTTTTTCTTTTGGTAAAGTTCATAAGCTAAATCATGAAATAGATAATCTATTAGAAAAATTAAAGGAGACAGAATGATAGAGGTTATTGCATTTGTAGCTGGAGTTGCTATGTTACTGTTTATTGGTTATGCAGTTTCTGATGTTTCAAAAACTTCACACGAATAGATATTAACAATTAAAGGTCAAGTATCCCTTTACATCTCTAATGAATCGTCTTTAAAGGGTATATGACTAATCATCAATGTTAACAACATAAATATAAGTATCCACCTCAAATTCATCATATCTTTCAACTGTTACTTCAACTCTATGAAACTCTTCACCTTCAAACTCATCAAGATTATCCCAATGATTTATTAGATTTGATGAATAAAACAAAAATCCATGAACAGTATCACCATCTTCATCCAATTTTATTCCAGGATATCCCATAGAAGCTGACCAACCTGCATCTTTTAAATATCCCTTTACAGTTGCAGGTACAAATTTACCAACAATATTTTCCAACACATGTCCATTTGGACAATTTGGCATAAGTGTTCCATATACAAAAAGTGTTTCACTCATTTATTATTCTTTTTTCATTTTACTTTATTATAGTTTTTGAAGAGATATTCAACACTACCTCTTCAGATATTTTATTTGAGATATTATTTTTCAAGATTTCAAAATCATCTTTTTCTAATATATCTTCTGATTGTGTTTGAATAAATATCAATGGTTTACTACTACTTAAATCTACTTCT
>JAYEMI010000042.1:15343-34244 GCA_034718015.1 Campylobacterota bacterium
CACTACCTCTTCAGATATTTTATTTGAGATATTATTTTTCAAGATTTCAAAATCATCTTTTTCTAATATATCTTCTGATTGTGTTTGAATAAATATCAATGGTTTACTACTACTTAAATCTACTTCTAGTATATTAACATCTATTTTTTTATTGTTTATTATATATGTTTGATTCTGTATTTGATTTAAAATATTGTTTTGTTTAATAACTTTGGAAAATGAGATTAAAAGTGGTATAGTTATAATTACTAATAATACAGTTGTGTAAACTATCCCTTTTTTTGCTCTATGTATTGGAGCATATCCTAAAACTATAAATGTAAGTGCTGCTGATAGTGTAATACCTACAAGATTGGTAATAAATAGTAAAAATGAACCATAAATTATATTCCAATCCATCCACCCTATTCCAATACCCGTAACACTAAGTGGTGGTACAAGAGCAACTGCAATAGCAACCCCAGCTAAACTTTTAGCAACCTCACTTTTAGAGTTAGCATAAGCCCCAGCTATTCCAGAGATAACTGCAACCATTAAATCTAAAAGATTTGGATTAAGTCTTCCTCTCATCTCATCTGTTAATACTGAAAGTGGCATCATATAAGTAAAAATACATGAAAATATTAAAGCTGTTACTATTCCATAAAAAAGTGTTTTTGTGCTATTATTTATCAAACTATTTTCACCTCTTACAATACCCATAGAGAGTGAAACAATAGGTGACATTAAAGGAGCAAGTATCATTGCACCAATTATAACTGGAGCCGAGCTTTGAAATAACCCTGTAGTAGCAAGTAATGTACTTAGTACCATAAGAACAATAAAAATAGAGCTTAATTTTGAACTATCTCTAAGTGACAAAAATAACTCTTTAAAATCATCCTCATTTGCTTTTTTAAATAGTGGTACAGATTCAGTTAAAAGAGTATTTTTCATCTCCCCTTTTGGTAGGGATTTTGTTTTTATGGTATCTTTGTCATCCTCATCAGCAATTTTTTCTGGAATATTTTTAATATGACGACCTAAAGATATATTTAAAGTATCTTTTAAAATCTCTAACTCAATCTCTTTTGAACTCATCAAAATACCATCAAGCATAAAATCCATAGGTTTTGGACTGTTGATATTCAATTTTGATGTTTTTATTACTCCAATACTTTTAGGAAGATTATTTAATGAAAATCTACTATAAAAAAATACCATAAAAAGGTAATAAATATATGAAATAATACTAACAGGAGCTAATACAAAAGCATTTAATTTACCATCATGTAGAGAAAAATCTTCATTTATAATATTGTAATGTCCATGTTTTACATTATGTTCAAGTACCATTATACCTGTTGCTGCTGTTTGAATTATCTGCTCTTTAGATGTTGTAAAAGTAAACTCTTTAAACTGTAAATTGGAGATATTTACAAAAAACTCTTTTGTCTTTTTTATAAAACTTTTATCTTCAATACTACTATTGTTTAAGCCATGAACATCACCTATGATTATATTAGTAAAAGTTGGTTCACCATTACACAAAAGCAGATCAATTAAATGTAGTCTTTCATCTTGAAAACAATCATCACAAGCCTCATATATATCTTTTGATATACCATAGCTTGCTATTGTTTTTGGATTTTCTTTTGTTGGTAAGATACCTATATTCATCTTTGAACTAAGATGATTTTTTATAAAAATCTTAATATTCTCATCACTTAAATAAAGTAAAGTGATAGTTTTTTCACTGTACTCTAATATAATCTCACAATGTAGTTTTACCTCCACTTCAATTTTGTAGTGGATATTTAAATGCTGAACTATCTCCTGAAACTCTACAGTATCTTTTCTTTGCTCACTTGTGATTAAAAAAACTTTTTTTACCATACAAAATAGCCTTGTTGGTTTCCCTGACTTGTTATGATGATGCCACTCTAGAAGCAACCATACCTTCCAATCTTTCTGCCAACCACATTTTGATTACTGCTTGTCTGCTTACTCCAACATGCTTTGCTTCTTTATCCAATGACTTTACCATCCAAGCTGGAAAATCAATATTTACTCTTTTTGGTTCTTGATTGATTTTTCTCACACTTGATAAATCAAAGTGCTCTAATATATCTTCTTCATTATCATCAAATTTTTTATCTAGTTCTAAAGCTGTCATAAGTTTCAATCTCCTTTTTTCTTGATCTTCTTACTGAAATAATTCTAACATTTGTATCTCTATAAGTTACAATAGCAGTATAACATTTTGAATTAATTCTTCCAATAACAAGATATCTATCTTCCTTATCATATTCAAAATTCATACTGAAATTATACCATAAATATATGAGAACTTATATCTACTTTTATGATATAATGGTTCATATAATACCAGATATAGGAATAATACCAAATCAAAGTAGAACTAACTACTTTGATTTGGTATAAGTAGTCAGTCCTGAAAAAAGCAATGTTGAATTATCACAAGTTTGAGGCTTTTTATTGTAGAATTAATAAATAAAATAAGGAATAATATGAAAATAGAAATTTTAGGTACAGGTTGTGCAAAGTGTAAAGCATTAGAAGAGAATACAAAAGGTGCTTTGGCAAAAATTGGTGGATTTCACAGTGTTGATAAGGTTGATGATCCTATAAAAATAATGGAATATGGTGTTATGTCAACTCCTGGATTAGTTGTAGATGGTGCTGTTAAATCTGCTGGAAAACTCTTAAGTGCAGATGAGATAGTTGAGATAATAAAATAGTGAATAATAAAGATTTAAAAATAGAATTAACTTTGGATAATGTAGAAAATTTAGAACTATTTTCAACAATTCTAAACAAAGATATAAACTCAATTTTAAATGAATCTTTAGAGTTATATTTTCAAGATACTCAACAAAAACTGATGGATAAAAATCTACAAGATGAAAATGCATTAACAAACCTTGATTTTAATGAATTTTGGGATGATGTTGATATATAAAGTATTACATAAATCAACCATTCTTTTATTTATTCTTATTAAAGAGTCAATCTAAGAAAAGCTAAATAAAACTTAGATATAATCTTCGAAAATTTGAAAATTTAAATAATAAGGTTAATATAATTATGAGAGATTGGCTAGATAAATATAAAGACGATAAAGTAAGAACACAGATGCATTATGCCAAAAAAGGTAGAATCACTGAAGAGATGGAGTATGTTGCCCAAGTTGAAAACCTTGATCCTGAACTAATCAGAAAAGAAGTAGCAAGAGGTAGAATGATAATACCTGCAAATATCAACCATAAAAACTTAAAACCTATGGCAATAGGTATTGCATCATTATGTAAAATAAATGCAAATATTGGTTCATCTGCACTAGCAAGTGATATTGAAGGTGAATTAGAAAAAGTTGATATGTGTTTAAAATATGGTGCAGATACTATTATGGACTTAAGTACAGGTGGTGATTTAGATGCTATTAGAGAAGCTGTTGTAAATCACTCAAATGTACCTATTGGAACAGTGCCTATGTATCAAATCATTAAAGATTGCAACGATGATATAAATCAACTTACAATTGAAGCTATGCTTTCAACTTTAGAAAAACAGGCAAAGCAAGGTGTATCATACTTTACAATTCATGCAGGATTTTTACTAGAAAATATGCCTTTAATAGCTCAAAGAAAAATGGGAATTGTTTCAAGAGGTGGTTCACTTATGGCATCTTGGATGATGCACTATCATAAAGAAAATCCATTTTACGATGCGTATGATGATATTTTAGATATTTGTGCTAAATATGATGTTGCTTTATCTCTAGGTGATAGTTTAAGACCAGGTTGTTTAGCTGATGCTTCTGATCCTGCACAACTTAATGAACTTAAAGTATTAGGTGAACTAACACTTAGAGCTTGGGAAAAAGATGTTCAGGTTATGATTGAAGGACCTGGTCATGTTCCTATTAATGAGATTGAAAGAAATATGAAATTAGAGCGAGAATATTGTCATGAAGCTCCTTTTTATATCTTAGGACCTTTAGTTACAGACATTGGTGCTGGATATGATCATATCACTTCTGCTATTGGTGCTGCTATTGGTGGCTGGCATGGTTGTAGTATGCTTTGTTATGTAACACCAAAAGAGCATTTAGGACTTCCAGATGCCTCTGATGTTAGAGAGGGTATCATAGCTTATAAAATAGCAGCACATGCAGCTGATATAGGTAGAGGTAGAAAAGGTGCAACTGATGTAGATGATGAGATGAGTGATGCTAGATATAACTTTGACTGGAATAAACAGTTTGAGCTAGCACTTGATGGTGATAGAGCAAAAGAGTACCACGATGAAACACTTCCTCAAGATGTATTTAAAGATGCAGAGTTTTGTAGCATGTGTGGACCAAAATTTTGTTCATATAAAATCACAAGAGAGATAGTTGAAAATAATCCAGAATTAGCAAATAACTAAATCACACAAACAAGTTTAATCAAATAAGATACTTTTTATCTTATTTGACTTATAATCCTCTCATATAAAAATTAAAAGGAAAATTTATGGCAACTATTGAACAGATAAATGAAAAATTAAAATCTGTAACATACCCTGGATTTACAAAATCAATTGTAGACTTTGGATTTGTAAAAGATATAGAGTTAAATGAAAATGATGTAATAGTAACTTTGGAGATCACTTCAAGTGCACCAGAAGTTGAACAAACACTAGTAGAAGATATATCAAAAGAGCTAAAAGTATTAGGACTTGATAACATTCAAACAGTTGTAAAAAAACCATCAGCACCAAAACAACAAAGTAATTCACAAAGTGGAAAAAATATAGCGCCACAAGTAAAAAACTTTATTATGGTAAGTAGTGGAAAAGGTGGAGTTGGTAAATCAACAACATCAGTAAATCTTGCAATTGCTCTTGCTATGCAAGGGAAAAAAGTGGGACTACTTGATGCTGATATCTATGGTCCAAATATCCCTCGTATGGTAGGATTTGAAGGTACTGAGCCTGAAATTATTGGAAATAAAGTGATCCCTTTTAAAGCTTATGGTATAGAGATGATGTCTATGGGTAGTTTAATAGATCAAGGGCAAGCTTTGATGTGGAGAGGTGCTATGGTTATGAAAGCTATTACACAACTTTTACAAGATATTGCTTGGGGAGAACTAGACTGTTTAGTTATAGATATGCCTCCTGGTACTGGTGATGCACAACTTACTTTAGCTCAAAGTGTACCAGTAGCTGCTGGTATTAATGTAACAACACCACAACAAGTTGCACTTGATGATTCAAGAAGAAGTTTAGATATGTTTAAAAAACTTCATATTCCAGTTGCTGGTATAGTTGAAAATATGTCAGGATTTATTTGTCCTAAATGTGGTGAAGAGTCTGATATATTTGGAACTGGAACTTGTGGAGATTTAGCAGAAGAGTTTAATACAAAAGTTATAGCTAATATCCCAATTGAACCATCTATTAGAGTTGGTGGAGATGAGGGTAAACCTATAGTTTATTTCTATCCAGATAGCCAAAGTGGAAAAAGATACCTAAAAGCAGCTGAAGCTTTATGGGAAAATATTGTCAAATCAAATGAAGAGGGAACAATAAGTAATAGTGCAATACAACCAACAATGCCTGCAGGTGTTAGTGCATGTAGTACTGAAGGTCAAGCTCATAAGGCTAAGCAAGAGGAGGAGAAAAAAGAATCTGGATGTTGCGGTGGTGGTTGCCACTAAATGTAGCCACTTACTAAAAATAAAAAAAGCTCTATGAAAATTCATAGAGCTTTTTTTATTAATTCAATATTGATTCGCTATAATACAAAAAACTATTAAAGGGTATAAAATGGAAGCAAAATTATTGCAACATTCAAGCTTAGAGATTTGTGCACATGCAATTAGAACTTGTTGGCAAAGTTTTGATAACAGTGATGATGGTGGAGAGAAAGATAAAGAACTTATAAATAGGGTTGGAAATAAGTTTAAACATAGTTCAACGCTAGAGCATCTTACATATACATTTTATATTAGTGGTGTTAGTCGTGCACTACTTCAAGAGTTAGCTCGTCACAGAATGGCTAGTCCAAGTGTAAAGAGTACAAGATATACACTTAAAGAGCTTAAAAGTGAAGATACATTTACAAATGGTATGAGTATGTTAGAACTAAAAAAAGCGTATACAAATAAAGATGAAGTTTATGCTGATAAACATATGGTAAGAGCATCAAAATATCTTGTATGGACAGATGAACTAGGTGTTGATTTTTCATCACTTGTTGCATTAGAAAATTTAAGAATTATGCTAATTGATGGAGTATCAAATGATAAAGCAAAATTTTGTTTACCAGAAAGTTATAAAACAGAATTAACTTGGACTATAAACGCAAGAAGTTTACAAAATTTTATAAGTTTAAGAAGTGGTAAAAGTGCATTATGGGAGATTCAAGATTTAGCAAATATGATTTACAAATCACTTCCAACTGAACACCAGTACTTATTTAATAATTGTGTTGTAAAAGATAATTAAATTATCTTTTACAATATTCCATAACCAACCGATGAATAATTTTTAATTAATTCTCCACAAGGAATTGTTCTTTTTAATTTTGATACTAGCTGCCTCACATGACCGTTTGCAAATTCTTTTCCCCAAACAGCCTCTTCTATAACTTCATTTGGTACAATTTCACCTATTCTAGATACTAATAGATCTAATAATAAAATCTCTTTTCTTGTTAAAATTATAGCTTGATTGTTGTGGTAAAATATTTTTTTAGATTGATTATAATAACAATCATCTCTTAATTTTAAATCTTTATTTAACTTTTTTTCAAAAGTAATTTTTATTTTTGCAATTATTTCTCTTAAATCAAATGGTTTTTTTATATAATCATCACAACCTAAATCGTAAGCTTTAATAATAGTTTCTATTTTATCATCTCCACTTATAATAAAAATTTTAGCATTTTTTCTTTTTAATTTTATTTTTTTTACAATCTCCAAACCATTTATTGATGGCAAATTGATGTCTATTATATAAAGATCAAAAAAATCTTCTATAATATCAAAAACTTTTTCTTCATTATCACCAATACTAGTAACTACCTCATAACCCATTTTCTCAAATGTGTCTGATATAAAAAAGTTTAATTTTTCATTGTCTTCTGCTATAAATATCTTCATGTATGTATTTTAACTAAAAATTATTAAATTTATATTTAAGTTACAAATAAGTTTTTGTAACATTTTATAATCTTTGTGCATGAGTTAATCCAACTGCAATTGCATCTGTTATATCTAGTGGTTTTATCTCTTGCTTTATTCCCAAAAGTCTTTTAACCATAAATGCAACTTGCTCTTTTGTAGCTTTTCCATTTCCTGTGACTGCTTTTTTTACTTGTAGTGGTGTATATTCACTAAAATTTCCAATCTCTAATAAAATTTTCAAACTCAGTGCTCCTCTAAATTGTGCTAATTTTATAACTGACTTTGGATTGAAAGCAAAAAATATATCTTCTATTGCAACCTCTTCTATTTTGTGGTTTTTTAAAATTATATCTATACCTTCAACCAATTCCATTATTTGATCTTGTAGTATTCTTGACTTAATTTTTATCAATCCAGCCTCTACAAGTTTTGGCTTTTTCACATTTTCACATAACTCTATTACAGAGTAACCACAGTTGATTGTACCAGGATCTATACCTAAAATTTTCAATATTCACTCTTTTTCACATTAAGTTATTCACATAAAATTTATATATATAAAAATTTTATGTGGAGCATAATAACATATATTTACTTTTTTCAATTTATTTTTTATTTTAAGTTAGATATAATAGAAGATATTTAATTTAGGATTTTTATAATTTGACAACAAAAGATTTATTATCGGAACTTCAAAATGAAGTATCTCAGAGTGACTTTGACAGATACCTGAGACAACTAGTGTTTAAAAAATCTAGTTCTACAGATGAATTAGTAGTATTTGAGGTACATAATAAATTTATTGCTAATTATATTAAAACTAAATATACATCAATCATACAAGATATTTTTGAAAAACACACTCATATTAAACCATCAGTAGAGATTAAACTAACTGGTGAAAGAAGAAGATCTACAAAAGTGATAATAGATGAAAATTCTTCTAAAAACATAGCTGATAGTACTATTTTAAATCAATCATATACATTTGAATCATTTGTAGTTGGAAGCTCTAACCAGATGGCATATACAGCATCAAAAGCAGTTGCCCAAAAACCTGGAGTTCAATATAATCCACTATTTTTATATGGTGGTACAGGACTTGGAAAAACACATCTTCTTCAAGCTATAGGAAATGATTCTATAGAAAAAAATAAAAATGTTATATATGTTACTGTTGAACAATTTATGAATGACTTTACATTTAGTTTAAAAAATAAAAATATGGAACATTTTAGAACAAAATATAGAAAATGTGACCTTCTATTAATAGATGATATCCAATTTTTAAGTGGTAAAGAGTCTACTCAAGAGGAATTTTTTCACACTTTTAACGAGTTACATACTGCAAATAAACAAATAGTTTTAACAAGTGATAAGTTACCATCTCAAATTGCAGGTCTTGAAGAAAGATTAAAAAGTAGATTTGATCATGGACTTAAGTCACATATTCAAATACCAGAGTTAGAGACGAAAATAGCAATTATTGAGAAAAAAAGTGAACTTAATGGTATCCATCTTACAAAAGATATTGTTAATTATATAGCTACTAATCTTGACAATTCAATTAGAGAGATAGAAGGTGTATTGATACAGATTAATGCTAGTGCTGATCTTCTTGGTCAAGAGATAGATATAAATTTGGTACAAAACCTTTTAAAAGAACAAATAAAAGAGACAAAAGAAAATATAAAACTACCTGATATTATAAATGTAGTAGCAAATGAATTAAATATAAAACCATCTGATCTTAAATCTTCTAAAAGAACTGCTAATATTGTAAATGCAAGAAGAGTAGTTATCTACCTTGCTAGAGAATTAACACATAACTCTATGCCAGATATAGCAAAATTTTTAGGTATGAAAGATCACTCATCGGTTTCAAAAAATATTACTGCTGCTAATAAATTAATTGAAAAAGATGAAAATTTTAAATTGATACTAGAAAATTTAAAAAATAAAATAATAAATAAGGATTATTAATAAAATATTGTATTTAACTATGTGAATTGATGTGAACAATTAAAAAGTTTAGAGAAGCTTTTTAAACACTTTAAATAAAGAGTTTATAGGTTGTTTTCATCAATTCACATCACCTACTACAAATACTACTTATTAATTAAAATAAAAAGGAAGAAAATGAAATTTACAATATCTAAAAATGTTATTGAAAATATAATATCATCAATGCAACCGTTCTTGAATAAAAAAGATTCAAGTGCTATAACTTCACATATATATTTAGAAATATTAAATGTTAATCTAATAATTAAATCAACAGATTACGAAATGGGTTGTGAAGCTAATGTATCAGATATTAAAGATATTATTGATGGTAAAGCAACTGTAAATGGTAGTAATCTTTTAAATATCATAAGAAGATTAAAAGATGATGATATAGTATTTGAAGTTATTGAGAATAACTTAAACATAAAACAAAAAAGATCAAACTTTAAATTACCGATGTATGATGCTAATGAATATCCATCATTCCCATTATTAGATAATTTAAAATCGTTAGAGATAAATACTATTAACTTAATAAATAATATTAAAAAAATAACACCTTCAATAGATAATAATAATCCTAAATTTGAATTAAATGGTGCATTAATAGATATAAAATCTCAAAAAATTAATTTTGTAGCTACTGATACAAGAAGATTATCAGTATCTAATCTTGAAAATATATCAAATGAAGAGACACAATTAATAATTCCAAAAAAAGCAATAATAGAGATACAAAAATTATTCTTTGATGATGCAAAGATAAAATATGATGATACAAATTTAGTTGTATCAAATAATAATTATACATTTTTTACAAAACTAATAAATGGAAAATTCCCTGATTATGAAAGAATCATACCAAATAGTTTAAAATACAATTTTACTTTAGCAAAATCATTATTGATAGAATCTATTAAATTAGTAACTTCGATAGAATCAAAAATAAAAGTTACATTTTCATCAAATAATATTTTATTTGAAAGTTTAGATGATGATAGTGAATCAAAAACTCAAATAGATTGTGAATTAAACATAAAAGATAGTTTTTATATAGCAGTAAATAGTAAATATATTTTAGATTTTTTAAGCAGTACAAATAGTGAAAAGGTTACTATAGGATACAATGAATCAAATCTACCATTTTATTTAGAAGATGGAAATTTCATAACAATAGTTATGCCAATAGTATTAGACAAATAGGGATTAAAATATGAGTGAAGAGATTATAGAAGAAACTTTAGAAAAAGTAGATAATTATGGTGCAGGAAATATCAAAGTTCTTAAAGGACTTGAAGCTGTAAGAAAAAGACCAGGAATGTATATAGGTGATACAAATTTTAATGGTTTGCATCATATGGTATACGAAGTTGTAGATAACTCTATTGATGAGGCTATGGCTGGTTATTGTGATACTATAAAAGTAACAATAACAAAAGAGAATGGAATAATTGTTTCTGATAATGCTAGAGGTATCCCTACAGGTATTCACGAAGGTGAAAAAATAAGTGCAGCAACTGTTGCTCTTACAGTTTTACATGCTGGAGGTAAGTTTGATAAAGATACATATCAAGTATCTGGTGGGCTTCATGGTGTTGGTGTATCTGTAGTAAATGCTTTATCATCATCACTTAAAATGACTATTCATAGAGATGAGCAGATCCATTTTCAAGAGTTTCATGAAGGAAAATATGATAAAGAATTAGAGGTAATAGGAACTTGTAAAAAAACAGGTACAACTATTGAATTTCAACCAGATGCTACTATTTTTGAAGTTACTGAATACTCTTTTGACACACTTTCAAAAAGATTTAAAGAGGTAGCATATTTAAATCCAACTATTACAATTGAGCTAAAAGATCAAAGAGATGGAAAAAAAGAGATTTATCATTTTGAAGGTGGTATAAAACAATTTGTTGAAGATTCTAATAAATCAAAAGCTATAACTGATTCTATCTCTTTTAGTGATAAAGAAGATGGTGTTGAAGTAGAGATTGCTATGATGTATAATGAAACTTATACAGAAAAGACTAAATCATTTGTAAATAATATTAACACTGCAGATGGTGGTACACATGAATCTGGATTTAAAGCAGGATTAACAAGAGCAATTACAAAGTATTTAAAAGAGAATGGTAATGCAAAAGATAGAGATGCAAAATTAACAGGTGATGATGTAAGAGAAGGTTTAGTTGCTGTTGTAAGTGTAAGAGTACCTGAACCACAGTTTGAAGGTCAAACAAAAGGAAAACTAGGTTCCTCTTATGTAAAACCAATTTGTCAAAAACTTACAAACGATATGTTAAGTAAATATTTCGAAGAAAATCCAGCACAAGCAAAACTAGTGATGGAAAAAGCATTGATGGCAGCACGAGGACGAGAAGCAGCTAAAAAAGCAAGAGAGCTTACAAGAAAAACAGATAGTATGTCAGTAGGAACACTACCAGGTAAGTTAGCAAACTGTCAAACTAAAGATCCTGAGATAGCAGAGTTATACTTAGTGGAAGGGGATTCTGCAGGGGGTTCTGCAAAACAAGGAAGAGATAGAGTTTATCAAGCTATATTACCACTAAAAGGTAAGATTTTAAATGTAGAAAAATCAAGACTTGATAAAATTTTAAAATCTGAAGAGATCAAAAATATGATCACTGCAATTGGTTGTGGTATTGGGGAAGACTTTAATCCAGAAAAAGTAAGATACCATAAGATTATTATTATGACAGATGCAGATGTTGATGGTAGCCATATACAAACTCTTCTTTTAACTTTTTTCTTTAGATTTTTAAGACCAGTTATCGATTCTGGTTATTTATACATAGCTCAGCCACCACTATATCTATATAGAAAAGGTAAAAATGAGACTTATTTAAAAGATGACAGTGCGTTAAGTAACTTCTTGATTGAAAATGGACTTGGAAACTTTGAATGGGTAGGTATGGGTACAAATGATCTTTTAGATATGTTTAAAATTGTTTCTGGATATAGAGCTATGTTAGCTAATCTTGAGAAGAGATATTCACTTGTAGAGGTTATTAAATACATTATTGAAAATGATAAACTTGTTGGTTTAAATAATGATGAGTTATTTATAGAGGTTGAAAAATTCTTAACTTTAAATGGATATAATATTTTAAGTAAAAATATATCTGAAGAGAGTATTCACCTATTTGTACAAACAAATGAAGGGCTTGAAGAGTTAATAATAGATGATGAACTTTTTGCAAGTCCATATTTTGGTGAAGCTAGTTATCTGTTTAAAAAGATTTGTGAAAGAGATTTGACAACTTTTGGAGATAGAGATATCATTGAGGTACTTGAAGAGGTTGAAAATAGTGCTAAAAAAGGTGCTTATATTCAAAGATATAAAGGTCTAGGAGAGATGAATCCTGAACAACTTTGGGAGACTACAATGACTCCTGAAGCTAGAAGATTACTTAAAGTGACTGTTGATGATGCAGAGATAGCAAGTGAAACATTTACTTTATTTATGGGTGATGAAGTTGAACCTAGAAGAAAGTATATCGAAGATCATGCGAAGGATGTTGAACACTTAGATGTTTAATAACATAAAAAAAATTGTATTACTGGCAATTTTTTTTATAAGTAGCTCATTTTCTTTTGAAATAGAGCGAAGAAAAGATCAATACTCATATACTCCAGGATACTTATTAGCACCCGCACCATACTCAATACCAGGTATTGGTGAGGGTTTATTTTTACTTGGAATGGCTACAAATATACAAAATACACAAACAGATTTTTTTGCAGATATAATTACAGGCGATGTAAGATGATATGGTATTGGTGTTATGGATTATCATCCAATAGATAAGTACTTAAAAATTGATATATTTAATGAAGGCTTATCAAAAGCTACAATACAAAGCTATTCAACTAGAGGTATGGATTCATCTAAAGACGATTTTATATATATAGGTATTGATAAACTACAATTTTTAGGTTTAAGAACTAGATTATCATTTTATGAGAAGATGGTAGAGTTTTATCTTATGGGTTACAAAAATGAATACTCAATTGACAATTTAAAAGATAAAGATAATAATATATTTTTTGATTCAACTGATAACAAAATACAAAACTCAACAATATATACTGCTGGATTTAATATTGACTATACAGATGATAAAATTGATCCAAGAGTTGGTGTTAGATTTGATTATAGTATAGACTATAGTAAACATAAAAATAGTGATGATATTGATTTTTATATATCAAATTATAATATAACTGGATATATCCCTATAGGTGATTATAGCACTTGGGCTTTTAATTATTTTAGATCAGATGCAAATGTTATTAAAAAAGGTGATACTGATGTAGATAGTGTTTCATCTAGTTTGGGTTTAGACTGTTCTATCTTAACAGACATTAAAGATAAAATAGATTGTCAAAATGTAGTAAATAATCAAATAATTGCTAACAGTAATGGTACAGCTACATCACTTGGTGGTAGAACTAGAGACTTAGATCATATGTAGAAGGTAGGTTTCAAGGTGCTCATAGTGAGTTTTATGGAACAGAGTTTAGATGGAATTGGAGAAATGACTCAACACCTTTTGATATATGGTTTATGAGAGATATTAGAACTACAGTACAAACAGCTTTTTTTTATGAAAGAGGAAGTGTTGCTGAATCAGTAAGTAACTTAGGATCAAATGAAAAAAGTAGTTATGGAATGGGTATTAGAATGGTTACTGGTTCTGGTTTAGTTTATAGGCTTGATATGGCTACTGGAGATGAAGATTATATAGTAACTTTAATAATAAATTATCCATGGGAGATATTTTAAACAATAAAAAAGACTATTGTTTAAATAGCCTTTTTTATTAATAGATTTATATACTAAATAGTATCCTCATCTAATAAATTCTTATAAAACTCTGTATATTTAGTATTTTTTTCATCTCTTGCTTTCATTGCAGATCTTGGATGTTCATTTAGTTGTCCTGTTATCATATAAGGGATACTATAGCCCCAATCTAGCTCTTTTTCTAGTGGTATAATAAATTTTTCTATAAATTCAAGTACTGGTACAAGATGGTATTTTGGGTTTTTTAAGAAACCTATTAAAAGCTCCATAGGGCAGTTTCCAGCACCTCGTCCTAGTCCTGAGATAGTTACATCTAAATAGCTTGTTCCATACATCATAGCTTCAATTGTATTTGCATAAGCTAGTTGTATATTATTATGTGCGTGGATACCTACTTGTTTATTTACTCCACGAGCTACTTTTGTATACTTATTTGTAAGTTTTTTTATCTGTTCTGGATAAAAAGAACCAAAACTATCTGCAATATAGATAATATCTACAGGTGTTTTACTAAGAACCTCTAGTACTTCATCAAGTTCAGTATCAAATGATTTTGATATAGCCATTATATTTACTGTTGTTTCATACCCTTTTGCATGTGCATCTTCTATAAGCTCAATAGCTGCAGGTATTTGGTGAATATAAGTAGCTATTCTTACCATATCAACTACTGATTCACTTTTTGGTAATAATTCATCTTTTACAACTCTACCAATATCAGACATAACTGCTATCTTTAGATTTGTATTATTTTCACCTACAATACTTCTTATATCCTTTTCACTACAAAAGTTCCATTTACCAAACTCTTCAGGGCTTTGTAGTGTAGGAGAGTTGTTTTTTCCTATCTCCATATAGTCAATACCAGCTTTAACACATGTATCATATACAGCTTTTACAAAATCATCAGTAAAGTGAAAATTATTAACTAATCCACCATCTCTTACAGTACAGTCAAAAACTTTTATATCTTCTCTTGCTGTTAGTATTGTTCCCTCTATTTCCATAATATTGTCCTTATTTTGCTTCTTTTAAAGTGTCAGCTATCATGAATGCTAATTCTAAAGATTGATCAGCATTTAACCTTGGGTCACATTGAGTATGATATCTACTCTCTAATCCCTCTTCAGTAATAGCACAACTAGAACTTCCTGTACACTCTGTTACATCTTGACCAGTCATCTCTAAGTGGATACCACCAGCAACACTACCTTGAGCTTTATGGATTTGAAAAAATTGTTTTACTTCACTTAAAATATTGGCAAAATCTCTTGTTTTGTATCCATTTGATGTTTTTTCAACATTACCATGCATAGGATCACAACTCCATACAACTTTTTTACCCTCTTGCTCAACTTTTTTAAGAAGATTTGGGTATAAATCAGCTACTTTAGATGCACCCATTCTTACTATAAGATTTAGTCTCCCCTCTTCATTTTCAGGGTTTAGTTTATCTATTAATCTTATAAGTTCATCTTCTTTCATAGTTGGACCAACTTTACAACCAATAGGGTTTCTAATTCCTCTAAAATACTCTATATGAGCTTCATCTAAATCTCTTGTTCTATCACCTATCCATAACATATGAGCACTACAATCATACCAATCATTAGTAAGACTGTCTCTTCTTGTAAGTGCCTCTTCATAATTTAATAAAAGTGCTTCGTGTGAAGTAAATAAAGTTGTTTGATTTAGTTGTGGTGTATTTTCTGATGTTATTCCACAAGCCTCCATAAATTTTAATGAATCAGATATCTTAGAAGCTAACTCTTCATATTTTTCACCCAATGTATGATCTTTCATATAGTTAAGATTCCATTTATGAACTTTATGTAAATCAGCCATACCACCTCTTGCAAATGCTCTTAAAAGATTTAAAGTAGCAGCACTTTGATTGTATGCTTTTAAAAGTTTTTTTGGATTTGGAGCTCTTTTTTTAAGATCAGCTTCAATATCATTTACAATATCACCTCTATAACTTGGGTATTCAACGCCATTTACGGTTTCAAAATCACTTGATCTAGGTTTTGCAAATTGACCAGCAATTCTACCAACTTTTACTACAGGTTTACCGCCACTAAAAGTCATTACAACAGCCATTTGCATCATCACTTGAAAAAGTGATTTGATGTTGTTTGCGTTAAAAGCACTAAAACTTTCAGCACAATCTCCACCTTGAAGTAGAAATGCCTCACCATTTCCCACTTTTACTAGTTGAGACTTTAATTCTCTTGCTTCTTGAGCAAAAATAAGTGGAGGATAAGTTGCCAACTCTTTTTCAACTTTTTTAACTTTTTTCATATCTTCATATATTGGTTGTTGTTTTATCGGAAAATCTCTCCAGCTACTTGGTGTCCATATATTACTCATTTTATATACCTTGTTTTTATAATTTAATTTTATTTAATAATTCTTGAAATGATATCTTAAAAGCACTCAAACCATCTTGAAGTAGCTCATTATAAACTGTATTTAGATTGATTCTATTTTTTTCTAGTTTTATAAAATACTTATCACATTCATCTTCACTTAAAATATCTGATGGATTGTTATTTCCATCTTTTTTCCATGCATTGATAGTTGCAAGAGGAGCTGTGTTTATAGTATTAGGAAAGATTAGTTCATCAATATAATAGCTAGGTTTTAAAGTATCACCTTTTACACCTGTTGATGCAAAAAGAGTTCTTATGTTTGCATTTTGCATTTTTTCAACCTCATAGTAACATTTTGTTGCATTTATAATACCTACTTTTGAAGTTTTAAGACTTTTTACAATTAATTGGTCATCTAAAAGTCTATCAAATCTACTTACAAAAACTGAAACAACACCTTTAGTATCTTTTCCACTTTGTTTTATTCCATCATTTAGTGCTTCGGCACATTTTTTTGCTTGAGAAGGTGAAAATACTAATGTTGCATTTACATTTATTCCCATTGCTGTAAGATTTGTCATAGCTGTATATCCAGCTTGTGTAGCTGGTATTTTTATCATAACATTATCAAAACCTATCTCACCATGCAATCTAGCACCCTCTTCAATTGTACCCATCGCGTCATCACATAAAGTTGGATCAACTTCTAAAGATATAAATCCATCATTTGAATTTAAGTCATATAGAGGTTTTAGTATTTCAGCAGCTCGTTTTATATCAGTAGTAACTAACTCTTCATAAATCTTTTTTACATTGTTTGCTTGTAGCATTGTTATTTGCTGATTATAGGCTAATGACGAAGTGATAGATTGTTGAAAAATTGCTGGATTACTTGTTGCACCATGTATTGTTTTGTCATCTATTATTGTTTGAAATTCATTTTCTAAAAAATCTCTTTCTATAAAATCACACCATATTGAGTAGTTTATCTCTTTTCTTAAATCCATTTTTATTCCTATAATTTTATACAGATAAGGTCTTTTTCAACATTTTGTTTAAAATCTTTTAAAACAAAACCTTTACACTGTTCATTTTTTTCTAGGTCAATAAAACTTATTGTATGTTTAAAGCCCTTAACATTTATATCTTCTCTTAAAAACTGATGTGTTGCGTATACTTTTACATCTTTTACATTTTTATACCCTAAGGTATATAGTATTTTGGTAGCTTTAGATGCTTTACCATAACCAGTAATAAAATAGGTAGCAACACCAAGCAATGCTAATATAGATATAATAATAACTGTTTTTTTTGGTATTTTTCTTATCTCTGTGGACATTTCTTTCCTTAAAATTTTCCCATTTTACCATATTTTAGATATAATTCGCTTTATGAAAAATGTACTTGTAATAATAGATGGTAAAATAGCAAAACATCTAATAAAAAGAATGGTTGCTTTAAATAACAATCTCAATAAATATGATATTGTTTATTATGATGATTTAGTTCCTTTGGAAAACACACCATCAAATTTTACTTTTTATAAATTTGATCCAACTAGTTATTCAAAACTATCATTTATTTTAAAAAAAGTTTTATATCAAGATGCTCTAATTGTATTAAATAGTAAAGAAGATACTTTAGCTGTAATCAATAATATAAGAAAAAAGTTTAGAACTTTAAATTTTACTATATATGATCAGTGGAATCTAAAACTTGATGATGAGAATATCAAGTATTATAGAGGTAATGATATATTATCTAATGGTTTAGTTGAACAATTACCAAATATCCCTGTATTTGCACAAAATATTGGTCTAAGACAAGGTGAAATAATGGAAGTTAAAATTCCATTTGGTAGTAACTATGCATATAGGTATATAGGAAGTATTGGACAAAAAGATTGGAAGATATCAGCACTTTATAGAAATGATAGATTAATTGAGATAAAACCATCTTTGGTGTTAAAACCCAATGATGTAATTATCATAATTGGTAAACCAGATGTTTTAACACAAGTTTACAGTGCAATAGCAAAATCAAGAAACCAATTTCCAATGCCATTTGGAAATAATATATATCTCTATATTGATCTATTTATTCAAAGTGAAGATGAAGTACTAAGTGCGATAGTTGATGCTAAAATGCTTAATAAAAGAATGAATAACGATAAGCTTATTATAAAAATCACTAGACCAACTAATGTTGAAGTTTTAACTAAAATAGAGGAACTAATAGTTGATTCAAAAGATATAATAATTGATATGGATTATTATAATTTAGGGATAAAAAATATTCTAAAAAGTGATAAGGATAAGTTTGATATAGGATTGATTGTATTAACTTTTAGTTTACTTCAGTATAAGGAAGCTATAAAAAATATAGTATCTTTAAAGTTACCTATTTTTAAAGTTGGTAAAGAGAATATCTCATCACTAAAAAGTACACTTGTTTTACTAAATGAAAATAAAGTATACGAGCAATTATCTCCAGTTTTATTTGATATCTCTAATCAA
>JAYEMI010000043.1:0-11260 GCA_034718015.1 Campylobacterota bacterium
AAAAAAGTTTATAGTGGAATATATAAAGAGATTTTAAATAGATATGGATATGAGAGTATTGATCAAATCTATACAATAGTAAATTTTAAAATGTTACAGTATTATTTAAGAAATGAGCAATGTGAACAGTTAAATACAGTGATAAAAGAGCTAACTGATGAGACATTATTATCAATAATTGAAGATGATAATGCAACAGATAATTTATTTAATTGTATGCAAGAATTACCTGAAAATAGAGTATATTTAATTGCAAAGAATGTATATAGTCAGTCACTAAACCCAAGAGTTAATTTTTATTTAGAAAAAGTAGCAATACTTTTAAATAAATATGATGATGCATATTTATTCTCTCAAAAACTCGATATGATAAATGATGGAGATACTTTATCAAATGAAATAATGTATAGGTTCTTAATCTATGGGAATAAAAACAATTCAACAAGCATGGAAAAGTTTTTTAGTTATGCAAGGAAAAATAAGGAGTTTATATCCAATAATGAGAATAATCCACTTATAATTGATTTTTATTACCAGTTTTATCTTTATCTATTAAAGCAAAATGAAGAGGTTGAAGCGATAATAGTATTAAATAAGTTGTATGAAAAACAAAAAGAGATGAATGCAAGAGTTTATTCACCATTTGTTGAATTAGAACTTGCAAAATATGCAAAACTAGATGATAATTATGAAAAATCCTTAGAGTATTTACAGTTTGGACTTAATATCAAAAGGATGAAAGATGGAAAAAGTATTGATAGAAAGATTAAAAAAGAGGACTTAGCACAAATATATTATGAAATATCTCAGATATACGAGTATCAAGGTAAGGTAAATAAGTATAAAAATATAATAAAAAGATGTAAAAATTTAAAAGATGTAGATAGTTATTACAAAAAAATGTGTGATAAATTATAATGATTGATATAGATAATTTACTCAATAGTATAAATTCAGACAATCTTTTTATACCTTTTGGAAGAATTCTAAATATAAACAGTACAAATATAGTAGCACGAGGACTTGATGTAGCTATTGGAGATATTGTTAAAATAGAATCTGTACAGCATTTGTATACGGTATTGGGGATGATAGCATCTATAAATGATGATACTTTTACTATTGTTCCTTTCTCATTTATTGATGGATTTAAAGTCGAAGATAAAGTTTACCTACAAAAAGAGGGGTTAAGTGTTAAATGTGGTTATGGTTTATTAGGTCGAGTAGTAAATGCTCTAGGTGAACCTATAGATAGAGCAGGCAAATTAACAAATATGGAAGAAAATTCAGCCATAAATAAAGAAGCTATGTCTCCTCTTGATAGAGGAATTATAAATCAAAGATTTTCAACAGGTGTTAAAGCAATAGATTCAATGTTAACATGTGGAAAAGGGCAAAAAGTTGGAATTTTTGCAGGATCAGGTGTTGGTAAGTCAACTCTAATGGGTATGATAGTAAAAGGTTGTGAAGCTCAAATAAAAGTTATAGCACTTGTTGGAGAGAGAGGTCGTGAGATACCTGAATTTATCCATTATAACTTAGGAAATAATCTTGAAAATACGGTAATAATAACAGCAACAAGTGATGAATCATCACTAATGAGAAAATATGCTGCATTTACAGCTATGGCAATTGCAGAGTTTTTCAGAGATAAAGGTCATGATGTATTACTTATGATGGATAGTGTGACAAGGTTTGCAATGGCTCAAAGAGAGATAGGACTTAGTACAGGTGAGCCACCAACACAAAGAGGTTATCCACCTTCAGTATTTGCACTTTTACCACAGCTTATGGAGCGAGCTGGTTCAAATCAATTAGGTACAATAACAGCTTTTTTTACAGTATTAGTAGATGGTGATGATTTAAGTGATCCAATTGCAGATCAAAGTAGATCGATCCTTGATGGACATATAGTTTTAAGTAGAAAATTAACAGAAGAGGGTCTATATCCTCCAATAGACTTATTGCAAAGTGCCTCAAGGGTAATTGATAAAGTTATATCAAAAGAGCAATATAATAGATTTTTAAAGTTAAAAAGGGTATTATCATTAATAAAAGAGAATGAAGTTCTTATTAGAGTTGGTGCTTATAAAAAGGGTATGGACAAAGAGCTTGATAGCGCATTATATAAAAAAGATAAAATTAGAACATTCTTAACTCAAGGTGTTGATGAGCTTTATAATTATGATGCAATAGTACAAGGACTAATGGAGGTTACAAATGATTAATATGAGTCAAAATATGTTATACCATATAGACAATTTAAATATGGAAAACAAAAGAATCAGTTATAGTATGGCTTCAGGTAAAGCAATAGATAAGGGTAGTGATGATTCAATGCTTCACTCTAGGCTAATAAATCTTGATGATAAATTAAGAGTTAGTGAAAGTTTACAACTACAGCTTACAAAAACAAAAGCGATTAATGATACTGCTGATGATTCATTGGCGGAGACAAAAGTTGCTATGGAAAGTATAAAGATTGATCTATTAAAAGCACTTAATGATGGTATGGATAGAAGTGATAAATTAGCTGTTGCAACAAACTTTGAAGGAATTCTAGGAAATATTTATGATATGATAAATACTCATATTGATGGTGAATATATATTTTCAGGTTCAGTATCAACGAATGAAACATTGGTTAAAGATCCGAACTTTGATTTAAATGGAAGAATTGACTTTGGTGGTGATGGATTTTTAAGAGAAGTTGCAGTGCAACCAGGAAGCTATAGAGATAGAGGTATAACAGCATATGATGCAGTATTTTATAATGCTAGTAGTGCTGCTTCAGGTGAATCATTTACATTTTCAGATAGAGAGAGAATAATAGATGAAAATGGACATGAGTGGAAAGTTTTAGATGACTTAGGGGGTATTTATGATCCTAGTGATTTAACAAGAACACCAACCACACTACAGCAATATGACCATAATGGAGTTATGTATAATCCAACAGCTTATCCAGCATCACAAATTGCTATTGCTGCATCTACGGCTGAAGTTGAAGCGACATCAACAGCTCAAGCACAAAGAGCAACATATACAGTGAATTTACCTGCAACACCTGAGGGTAGAGTGATGGAAGCTAAGCATAATTATTTTGATGATTTAAATGAGATGATAAATGCATTAAAGGGTCATGCTACACAATTAGATGGTACAAAAGGTAGTGTAATTTTAGATGATCTTGTGGATGATACTGTAAGAAATGGTTTAAATAATTCATCTTTACAATATGATGCTACAAATATAGGACATGGAGAATTAGGTGGAAGAAACCATACATTTAATAATGCTCAAGATAGAATTGCAGCTCAAATAACAAATTATAATATTTTACTTCAAGAGTATGGTGGAGCAGATATAGCTAAACTTGCAATGGAATCGAAATCATTAGAGATGACCTATCAATCATTGTATTCAACAATAGCTAAGATGGGTGAACTGTCTATAATGAATTATTTAAAATAAAAGGTTTTTTTATTTAGATGAATATTAAGGATTTATTGTTTAAAAAAGAGTATATTCTTGTAGGGTTTATATTTGCTATGTTAGCAATTATAATTGTACCTTTACCAAAGATGATGTTAGATTTTTTTCTAATATTATCTTTGACTTCAGCTATTCTTATTTTACTTATTGCAATATTTATTCAAAAACCAACTGATTTATCAACTTTCCCAACACTTTTACTAATTTTAGTATTGTTTCGTTTGGCCTTAAATATTGCTACAACAAGATCAATACTTGGCGAAGGACACAATGGTCCAGAGGCAGTAAGTTCCATTATTGCTGCATTTGGAGAGTTTGTTGTTGGTGGTAATATGGTAATTGGTGTTATTATATTTATAATCCTTGTACTTATTAACTTTATGGTTGTAACAAAAGGTGCAGGAAGGGTAGCTGAAGTACAAGCTAGATTTAGTCTTGATGCTTTACCTGGTAAGCAAATGGCGATTGATGCAGATTTAAATGCAGGATTCATTGATGATATACAAGCTAGACAAAGAAGAGAAGACTTAGCAAGTGAAGTGAGTTTCTATGGTACTATGGATGGATCTGCAAAGTTTGTAAAAGGTGATGCTGTTGCTGGTATTATAATTACTTTAGTTAATTTAATTGGTGGTTTATTAATAGGTATTTTTCAACACAACTTAACTGCATCAGAGAGTTCAGAAATATATACTATTTTAACAATAGGTGATGGATTAGTTGCTCAAATTCCAGCTTTAGTTATCTCAACTGCAACTGCTATTATTATTACAAGATCAAATACAGAAAAAGAAAAATTTGCTTCAGGAACAATTGCACAACTTGCAAATGATAGTAAAGCATTGGTGATGACAGGTGTTGCATTGTTATTATTCTCTATGGTGCCAGGTTTTCCAACTGGTATATTACTATTTATGGGAATTTTACTAAGTACTATTGGATATATCGTTTTTATGATTGAAGAGGATAAAGATAATGCCTTTATAAGATTTATAAAAGGGAATGAAGCAGCAAATAAAGCTAAACAAAAATTAGAAGCTCAATCAAAAGAACAAGATAAAAAACAAAAAACGGCTGTACCTAATGAGGAAGAAACTATTGATAAAACCATGAAACTAGAAGTTCTTGAATTAAAACTTGGTGGTCAATTATTATCATTAGTTAGAGGAAATAGTGAGTTACTTGATAAAATTAAAGCAATTAGAAATAAAATAGCTGCAGATTTAGGATTTGTTATACCTCAAATAAGAATTAGTGATGATCATACATTAAATGCAAATGAATATTCATTAAATTTAAAAAGAATACCTTTGGCAAAAGGAAATGTAGAGCTTCATAAGCTTTTAGCAATGGGTGGAATAGCAAGTGCAAAACTACCAGGTAAAAAAGTAAAAGAACCTGTTTTTGGACTTGATGCAACTTGGATATCTTCAGATAATAAAGAGGAAGCTTTAAATAAAGGATTTACAGTAGTAGATGCTCCAACAATAATCTCCACACACCTTTCAGAACTTATTAAAAAACACTCTGAAGATATAATTACAAGACAGGATTTAGTTAATATTATTGATAGATTAAAAGAAAGTTATCCAATAATAGTTGAAGAGGCTATGAAGGTGACAACATATGGATCATTATTAAAAGTCTGTAAAGATCTACTCCATGAAGGTATACCATTAGTTGATATGTTAACTATACTTGAAGCAGTTTCAGATATTGCAGAGTTAACTAAATCTCCTGATATTATGTTAGAACATGTAAGATCAAAACTATTTAGACTTATTACTAATAAATTCACAGGATCTGATGGTGCATTACATATTATTACAATAAAATCAGAACTAGAACAAGACTTTATAAGTAAACTTCAAGAGCAACATGGTGTTAGTCATCTAATGCTTAGTATTGGAGAGATAAATAATTTAGTAACAAAAACAAGAGAATTGATATCACAAATTGAAGCTAAAGGTGTACAAACAGTTTCCTTAATAGTAGATCCAAGTTTAAGAAGAAGATTAGCAGAGATATTTGAAAAATTTGGATTGAATATAGCTGTTTTAAGTCATGCTGAACTTGATGCAAAGGCTGAATTTACAATAGAAGGAACATTGGAATTTTAGCAGATTAAGTATTGTTTAGGTAAAATACTCAAAAATTTACACTAAAAAGGATACCCAAATGAATGGAGATTTAATTGGTTCACTACTTCCGCTTATCGTACTATTTGCGATATTTTACTTTCTAATTATTAGACCACAGCAAAAACAACAAAAAGAGCATGATGCAATGCTTGAGGCTTTAGATAAAGGTGATAAAATTGTTACTAATGGTGGTTTAATTCTTGAGATTACAAAAGTTGAAGAAAACTTTTTAACTGCAGTTAGTACAGATGGTTCTAAGCTTAGAGTTGCAAGAACATTTGTTTCAAGTAAATGGGAAGACTAATCTTTAAAATATAAATAATCCAAAGGATAAATATATTGCATTTTTTAAATTATAGACTAGTGATTTTTATGCTAGTTACAACTTTTGGGATAGTATTTTCTATCCCATCTTTTCTTCAAACCCAAGATGGTAAAAAAATATCTTTAGGTCTTGATCTGCAAGGTGGTCTTCATATGCTTTTGGGAGTAGAAACTCAAAAAGCAGTTGAAGGAAAAATAAAATCAATAGCTGCAACAGTTAAATATTTCACAGATAATGAAGATATTTTAATTGAAGACTTAACTATAGAGAAAGATCATTTGAGTTTTATACTTCTTGATAGTGATGAATCAACAAAACTAGATACAATGTTTGCAGAGATAAAAGGGCTTGATATAAATAAAGCTAACAACTTTAATTATATTATTAAGTTAACTGATATTGAGATAGAAATTGTAAAAGATATGGCAGTATCACAAGCTGTTGAAACTATTAGAAATAGACTTGATCAGTTTGGTTTAGCAGAACCTTCTGTTGTAAGGCAAGGTAAAACTGATATAGTTGTAGAGCTTCCAGGTATTAAAACTCAAGAGGAGGAGCAAAGAGCAAGAGAGCTTATTGCTAAACCTGCAAACCTTGAACTTATGGAAGTTGATGAGTTACGAGCTGACCAAGTTTATAAATTATCAGATGAGGAGATAAAAGAGTTTGGTGATGTTGTACTTGAAGATACAAATAATCCTGAAATTAAATATCTTTTAAAACAAATACCAATCTTAACAGGTTCTGAAGTAGTTGATGCCCAAGTTGCATTTGATCAACAAACAAACCAACCAATTATTAATTTTACACTTAGTACATTTGGGGCTAAAGTTTTTGGAGATTTTACACAAAAAAGTATAGGAAAAAGACTTGCTGTTGTTTTGGATGGTAAAGTATTTTCTGATCCAGTAATACGAGAGAGAATTGGTGGAGGAAGTGGACAAATAAGTGGAAACTTCACAGTAGTAGAAGCTGGAAATGTAGCGATTGCTTTAAGAAGTGGAGCATTACCAGCTCCTGTTATTATGTTAGAAAAAAGAAGTGTAGGACCTAGTTTGGGTGCTGATAGTATTAATTCAGCTATGTTAGCTTTGATCTCTGGGTTTGTATTAGTTGTTATTTTTATGGTTATCTATTATGGATATGCTGGAATTATTGCAAATATTGCTTTAATCACAAATATTTTTATAATCGTTGCAGTGATGGCTATGTTTGGAGCAACTTTGACTTTACCTGGAATGGCAGGTATTGTACTTACTGTTGGTATGGCAGTTGATGCAAATGTTATTATTAGTGAAAGAATTAGAGAACTCTTAAATCAAGGAAAAAGTGTCCATAAAGCGATCGAAGATGGATATAAAAATGCCATGAGTGCTATTTTGGATGCTAATATTACTACACTTTTAGTTGCTGTTATTTTATATGTTTATGGTACGGGACCAATTAAAGGTTTTGCTATTACTATTAGTATTGGTATATTGGCTTCTATGATAACTGCAATTTTAGGTACGCATGGTATCTATGAATCATTATTAGCAAAAATTGCAAAAGATAAAAATTTAAAGAAATGGTTTGGAGTTAGTTAATGGAAATATTTAAATCAAAGAGATCGTATGATTTTATGGGTAAAAGATTGCCATTTTTAGCTTTTTCATCTATCCTTGTAATAGCATCTTTTGTTTTATTATTTACAAAAGGTTTAAATCTAGGGATTGACTTCTCTGGGGGAACTTTGGTGCAAGTTAAATATGAGCAAGTAGCACCAATAAATAAAATAAGGGATGTTCTTAAAACTGATATTAGATTTGAAAAAGCAAATGTAACAAAGTTTGGTAGTGATTATGAAGTAATAGTTAGAATTCCAACATCAACAACAACTTTAGGCAAAGATATTGGGGATGATATTAGAGAGTTGTTAAAAGCAACAGGTACCAATGAGATAAGAAGAGTTGATATGGTTGGTCCAAAAGTTGGAAATGCTTTACAAGAGAAAGGTATTATGGCTTTAAGTTTAGCACTTGTTGTTATTCTTATTTATGTATCTTACAGATTTGAGTGGAGATTTGCAATCGCTTCTATTTTAGCTTTAGTTCATGATATATCTATAGCAATGGGTGCAATTGTATTGTTTAATATAGATGTAAATTTAGATATTTTAGCTGCAATCTTAACGATACTTGGATACTCTTTAAATGATACAATAATTGTGTTTGATAGAATTAGAGAGGGTGTTACAACATCAAAAGAAAATCATCTCGATACAGTAGTAAATGAATCAGTATCAAATACATTAAGTAGAACAACACTTACATCTTTAACAACATTTTTTGTTGTATTGACTTTGTATATATTTGGTGGTGAGATAATTAGTGGATTTAGTTTTACTCTTCTTGTGGGAGTTGTTGTAGGGACATATAGTTCGATTTTTATAGCTGCATCATTTTTAGTACAATTAAATTTCTCTATCTCTAAATATAGAGAAAATGAAGCTGCAAAAGAGAAAAGACAAAAAGAGAAAGACAAAATACGAGCTCAATTTGAGCAAGGTATGGTATAAAAAGTAAAAAGAGGTAAAAGATGGATTGGGGTAAAGTAGTTTATATATTTTTTTCATTAATGAGTTTAACAACAACTGCTGGTTTTTTATATGAACCAAATGCGGTAGCTTTATTTATTGCTGCAGGGGTTAATGTAATCTCTACTATTCTAAAAATTGGTGTTAGAAATCTTTTAGCTGCAGAGTTACTTGCTAGTTCATTAGTTGCTGATTTGCATTTAATACCTGCATTTATAGTTTTTACATTTACTGATAATGTTGATTTAGCAATTGGTCTTGCAATTGGAGCAGTTGTAGCAAATGTTTTTTCAGTAGCACTAGCACTAATAGAGAGTGCAAAAAGTCAAGATAAGGAATACTAAAATATGGAATATAATCCACAAAATATAGAGCAAAAGTGGCAAACTTTTTGGAATGAAAATAATACAAATGAACCATTTGATGAAGATTCAATTGAGGGTAAATCTAAAGAGAAAAAATATATTTTAAGTATGTTTCCATATCCAAGTGGTAGAATACATATGGGGCATGTTAGAAATTACTGTTTAGGTGATGCATTTGCACGACATTTTAGAAAAAATAACTATAATGTTCTTCATCCAATTGGATGGGATAGTTTTGGTATGCCTGCAGAAAATGCAGCAATTAAACACAAATCTCACCCTAAAAAATGGACTTATGAAAATATTGATTATATGAGAAAAGAGCTTGAGGGACTTGGACTCTCTTTCTCTAAAACAAGAGAGTTTGCAACAAGTGATGAGCTTTATACTAAATGGGAACAAGAGTTTATTATAAAAATGTATGAAGATGGGCTTTTGTATCAAAAAAGTTCAACTGTAAATTGGTGTGTCGAGTGCCATACGGTATTAGCAAATGAGCAAGTTGAAGAGGGTTGTTGCTGGAGATGTGATAATGAGGTTGAGCAAAAAGAGATGCCAGGGTATTATGTAGCTATTACAAAATACTCTCAAACTTTACTTGATGATTTAAAAGATTTAGAGGGGAAGTGGCCATCACAAGTTTTAACTATGCAAGAAAATTGGATAGGTAGAAGTAGTGGTTTAGAGTTTGAATTTTCTTTAAGTGATGAGTCTAAAGTAAAACTTGATAATAAGTTTGACAAATATACTGTATTTACAACAAGACCTGATACTATTTATGGAGTAACATACTCAGCACTTGCTCCAGAACATGAGATAGTTACATACTTAATAGAAAACAACCTTTTAAGTGAAGAAAAAATCAATGCTATAAAAGAGATGAAAAAAGTCTCCGAAAGAGATAGAGCTACAGAAGATAAAAAAGGTTTAGATTTAGAGATAACTGTAGTTCATCCTTTAACTGGTGAACTAATACCTGTATGGGTTGCTAACTTTGTTTTAGCATCTTATGGTGGAGGTGCTGTTATGGCTGTACCTGCACATGATCAAAGAGACTTTGAGTTTGCATCTAAATATAAACTTGATATAAAAATAGTTATAGATACAAAAAGTGGTATCATAAATTTAGAAGAGGCTTTTACTCAACCTGGTATTTTAGTAGATAGCGACACATTTACAGATATGAATAATAGTGATGCTAAAGATGCTATTATAAATCACTTTGAAAAAAACAATATAGGTACTAGAAAAATCAATTATAAATTAAGAGATTGGGGAATTTCAAGACAAAGATATTGGGGTGCTCCAATTCCATTTGTTCATTGTAAAGAGTGTGGTATTGTTCCAGAGAAGATTGAAAATTTACCTATTTCATTACCTGAAGATGTAGAAATTACAGGGGAAGGAAATCCATTAGAGAACCATTCAACTTGGAAAAATTGTAGTTGTCCTAAGTGTGGGAAAGATGCTCTAAGAGAGACAGATACACTAGATACTTTTGTACAATCTTCATGGTATTTTTTAAGATATGCAACAAATCCAAAAAAATGGAATGATCAAGGTATATCTAAAGAAGATAGTGATTATTGGATGGATGTGGATCAATATGTAGGTGGTATAGAACATGCTATTTTACATCTTCTATATGCAAGATTTTTTACAAAAGCCTTAAATCAGCTTGGATATGTCAGCTCAAAAGAGCCATTTAAAAATCTTTTAACTCAAGGGATGGTTTTAAAAGATGGTGCAAAAATGTCAAAATCAAAAGGAAATGTTGTAGATCCTGATGCAATTGTTGGTAAATATGGAGCAGATACAGCAAGACTTTTTATGATGTTTGCCGCACCTCCAACTAAAGAGTTAGAGTGGAACGATAGTGCAGTTGAGGGTGCTTATAGATTTATACGAAAATTTTACGAAAATAGTAGTAATTGTGAAGGATCAAATGCCTCTTTGATGGAGAGATTAGATCATAAAACTTTAAATAAAGATGAAAAAGAAGCTCGAAAGAAAGTATATGAAGCACTTGTAAAAGCAAATGAAGTTATGAATAAAACATTTGCATTTAATACTCTTATTGCTTCATGTATGGAAGCATTAAATGCTTTAAATAAACAAAATAACCCAACTATATACCTTGAAGGTTATTATATTATGACAAATATTTTAGAGCCAATTATCCCTCATACTTGTTGGGAGTTAAGTGAAAACTTATTTGCAAGAGCAAACTTTGATAAAGTTTTAGAGATAAAAGATGAAGTATTTGTTCAAGATAGTATAGTGTTAGCAATAACAGTAAATGGTAAAAAAAGAGGTGAAATAGAAGTATCACCTGATGCTTCAAAAGAAGAGATTCTAA
>JAYEMI010000044.1:0-11138 GCA_034718015.1 Campylobacterota bacterium
TGTCAAGACAACTTTTTATAAAATCTAATTCAGATAATGCAAAAATATCAATACAAATTATCAATAAAGAAAATAGATATAATGATGAGTTAAGTTTATTTGATTTCATAAAGTAGATTATACTTTAATATGTCGTTACTTTTGATTAATTTAAAATTTGATCCAACAGTTTTAACTCTTCAAAGTTATTTGTTACCATCAATAAACCAATATATGAATCCATCATACCATACATATTTTCTATATATTTATATTCTACTTCAAACACTTTATTTTTTGCATCATACAGATCAACAACACTTTTTAAACCATTTTGATACCCTAACTCAACGGAGTCTAGATATAGTTTTGTTGATTCTAAAGTTTCTTTATATAAATTAACTGATTCAACAGAGGTACCAAACAATGCCATCAACTCATCATATCTTGATTGTATCTCATCTTGAATCTGTATTAGATCTTCTGATGCTGCTTTTAAATTTAGTTTTGAAGCTTCTACTTTAGAATTAACATATCCACCTTGGTATATAGGAATTTTTAAACTCAACATCATTTTTTTTGTATTTTCATAATCTGTTGTTTCATCATCTGAATCATATTTTGTATATATTGCATCAAAATTTAGTTTTGGATAGTGTCCTGATTTAGAGTTTTTAATATCATATTTTGATATCTCTACAGCAAACAATGCTTGTTGAACCTCTAAATTTGTTTTAAAATCTGATCTATCATTTACTTTTGAATATATATTTTGAACAACTGTATTACTTAATTTTGAGGCATCTAATGATGGAAGTTCAATATCTTTTAAACCAATTAAGTTTGATAGCTTTAGTTTGTAAACTTTATATAAACTCTTTTCTTTTGATAACTCTAATTTTGAACTGTTAAATTCAACTTTAGCCTGTAAAAAGTCCATCTTATTTGCTAAGTTAATATTAAACTTTTTCTCTATGGATTCTAGTTTATATTGACCATATCTCATATATGAATCAAGTAGTGATATTTTGTTTTTAGATTTTAAGACATCAAGATAAGCTTTTAAAACGGCCTTTGCCAACTCTTGTTTTTCAATCTGCGAACTCAACTCATATAGCTTAACTCTTGTTTTCTCTACATTTAATCTTGCATATGTTTGGGGATTATATATTGACTGACTCAATGATACCATAAAATCAGTAGATGTTTCACTATACTTTTTATCAAGAGCAAAAGCTTCTTTGTTTATCTCAAAATCAGTTTTTTTATGAGTTATAGAACCATTTATTTGTGGATAAAGTTCTGCTTTTACTTGCTCTACACTTTTTTTATTTGCTTGAAGCTGATAATTAGATGACTTCATCATGCTTGAGTTTTGTAAAGCTAACTCATAAGCTTTTGAGATTGTCAAAAGCTCTGCATTTAAATATCCAAACAGTAAACTAACATTTAAAAATATAAATAATATTTTATTACTCTTCATTAAATCCCCTACTTAACATATCTGTAAATGGTTTAACAAAATAACTAAGCGGTGTTCTATTTCCTATCCTTATCATAACCTCTGCTGGCATACCTGATACCAACTTAAAATTATAATTTTTCAATTGATTTAATCCATGAGCTGTTACTTCAACTTTTGCTTCATAATATGGAGCACCTGTTACTTCATCTATAAAGTTATCAGCAGATACATGAATAACCTTACCTTCAACTACATGAGCTTGGTTTAAATTAAAAGCTGAAAATCTAATATCTGCATATAATCCAACTTGTACCTTATCAATATCTGTAGTTTGAACTTGTGCAATGACTAATAATTTTGAATCTTGAGGAATAAGTTCAAGTAAAGGTTTTCCTGGACTTACAACTCCACCTATTGTATTAAAATCAAGTCCTACAACAACTCCATCAATAGGTGATAATACTTCTGTTCTTTTTAGAGTATCTTTAGTAGCTATTATTTTTGACTCTAGATCAGATAGTTGAGATTTAACTTCAACAAACCTGTTTAAAGTATCTTTTTTAAACTCATTTTCTCTTAAAATTTGTTGAGTTTTAATCTCATTTATTTGCTCTTTTATCTTTGCAATTTCAGATGTTGTACTTGCTAAATCACCTTGAAGCATATTTTTTTCTCTTTGAAGTTCTCTTATTCTTTGTTTATCAACTAACTGTTGTTTATACAAAATATTCCATTCTAAAATCTCTTCATCTATAGAGATCATTCTATTTTTTTTACTTAAAATAAGTGAGTTTAATCCATCTGTTTGATTATTTAACTGATCAATTCTCTGTATAGATATCTTTTTTTCATCCTCTATACCTTTGTTTGTAGCTATAAAAATTGTAGTTTGATCTTTTATTATGTTTTTATCTTTTAATTCAGATGAGAAACTTATCTCTTTTTGCTCATTTTTTTGAGCTTCTAGTCTTGCATACAATCCTAATGCATCTTCATATTGGCTTTGAAGGATATCAAGTTGAGCTTTGATTTGTACATCTTTTAGCTTTATTAGAGTTTGGTCTTTTTTTACTTTATCACCATCTTTCACATAAATAGCGTCTATGATTCCACCCTCTAGGTGTTGTATTGTTTTTTTGTTTAGACCTGCTGATACTTTACCAACAGCAACTGAAGATGCAGCTAATGGTGCAAATGCCATCCATCCACCTATTAAAACAAATACTACGAATATTACACCCAATCCAAAACTAATAACACTTTTTACATCACTTGATGGCATATTTACTTTATTATTCATCATATTTCCTTAACTACCTGGTTTACCAAGTGATATTTTAGGCACTGGTGTTTGTTTGATTTGTTGTGTTTGAGCTGGTTGTGCGGCTTGCTTTGCTTTATTATTTGCTGCAGCCATATTTGCTAATACCTCATTAGTATTACCATATCCTTCTAGTGTACCTTGTTTTATAACTGCTATTTTATTTGTTACTTGTAAAATACTTGGTCTATGAGTAATTATAATAACTGTTGTTTTTGACTCTTTTAAACCTTTTACTGCTTGTACAAGTGCCATCTCACCTTGATCATCAAGATTTGAATTTGGTTCATCTAGTATAACTAATACAGGATTATCATATATAGCTCTTGCAAATCCTATTCTTTGTCGTTGACCCCCTGAAAGTGTAGCCCCACCTGCTCCAATTTTAGTATCATAACCATCAGGTAGTCTTAAAATCATCTCATGAACACCAGCTTTAGAAGCAGCTTCAACAACTTTTTTTGAATCTACCTCTCTAAATCTTGCAATATTTTGACTAACTGTTCCCTCAAACAGCTCTATATCCTGAGGTAAATAACCAATATACTGACCTAAGTCTTGTTTATCCCATTGGTGAACATCTGCTTTATCAAGTCTTGCTTTTCCTTGAACAAGTGGCCAAAGTCCTAGTATTACTCTTGCTAAACTTGATTTACCAGCAGCTGATGGTCCTATAATACCAACAACATCCCCAATATCTATTTTCATTGAGATACCTTTGATTGATGGTTGTTTTGCTCCAGGTGGAACTACTACAACACCCTCAAGTAAAACTTCACCTTTAGGAGCTGGAAGATCCATATACTCTTTATCTTTTGGAAAATCAGCTAAAAGTGCATCAAGTCTTCCATAAGATGTTCTAGCACTACTAAAACCTTTCCAACTATTGATAATTAGATCCAAAGGAGCTAAAGCTCTACCCATAATAATAGATCCAGCAATCATCATACCAGGACTCACCTCCATCTTTATAGCTAAGTATCCCCCTATACCTAAAATAAGAGACTGAAATAACATTCTTGTGCTTTTTGATACATTTGACCAAATACCTGCTTTATTACTTGCTTCATTTTGAGCATTTAAAAAACCATGATATTTCTCTTCCCAAATACCTCTGATGTTCTCCTTCATACCCATTGCATTTATAACTTCTGCATTTCTTAAATTTGAATCTACATATAAAGTTGAGGCTCTACTTAAACTATTTGCTTCACCTAGTTTCTCTTTTGTAGAATATTCATTGATGATTGTAAATATAAGTAATACAATAGCTGCAAAAATTGCAAAGTAACCAAATACTGGATGAAACATAAATAAAACAGCTATATAAATAGGGATCCAAGGTGCATCAAAAAATGCAAAAAGCCCATTTCCAGTCATAAACTGTCTTACTTGAGTTAAGTCCGTAAGTGGCATAGATGATGCTTTTCCAGGGTGTTTATTTGCTAATTCAAATAAAGAGTCAAATACCCTTTTACTTAAAATTTCATCAAGTTTATTTCCAACTTTTACAAGTACTTTTGATCTTACAATCTCTAAAAGAGCCATAGTTATAAACAACACTACAACTATACCTGTTAACATATAAAGTGTATCTTCACTTCTACTTGTTAGTACTCTATCGTAAAGCTGTAACATATATAATGGTGGAACTAACATAAGTAAATTTATAAACAAACTAAATAAACCAACTATTATAAATGATTTTTTAGAGGCTAAGATAGCCTCTTTTAGTTCAGAATTTGTTACTTTTTGATTATTTTGTGGTTTTGAAGCCATTGGCATCCTTAATATTTAATTTCTAGTTTTGTCTTTGGTGAGCTATATTGAATAAAGATTGAATATTTTCTAATGACTTTAGATGAGCATCTATTAGACTTATAATACCTTTTCTAACCCACTGGGCTAAAATATCATCACTTAAAGCATTTAATTTTTCCCTATCAACTACTTTAAATCCATTAACAAGTACTTTTTTCTCATCACCCTCTCCAACAGATATCTCTCTATCTTCTAAGATTCCACTTTGTGCAATCACTTTAGCTACATTTTTTGTAACTACCATTTGTTGCTCATGTGAAGTTAAAAATTTAATTGCGTGTTCTAAAGTTTCTGATTGTTCACCAGATTTTTTAAATAGTTGCTTACCTTTTGATTTTGAGAATAGTTTTGAATCTTCATCTATTAATATCACTTTTTGCTCTGGATTCTCTTTTGTTGATGCAAGAGAAAATGGATATTTTCTAAAAAAAGATGGTACATATTTAGTTATCCATTTACCTTCACTATTGATTGCTAAAGATTCTCCTCCTAAAGATACCAAAGATACTAAAGATGGATTTTCATCTGCACTAAAAACTACAGGAAAAGCAGCACCTACAAGTGCAACCTCTGGAGCAACAACTGGTACAAAAGCATTTTGTTTTGCAAAATCAAGACTCTCTAATGGATTTATTTTCAACTCTTTGTGTTTCTCTTTATCTAATACTACTAAATTTTTATACATTTTTTTTCCTTTTTCTATATTTTCTTTTTTTGGTCTTCCTCTACTTTTAGAGATCAACGACACCCCTACTATTTGTTCTAGATTTTTTATAAAATCTAAACTCCCTGTTACAAGTTGTTTTTCCAAACAATTAACAATAAAAAATCTTCTTTTAGCATCAAATGGTGCATAAAATAAAGACTTATAATTATTAACCCTATCTTTTGGTGTAAATCCTAGTTTTTTATATCTCTCATGATAAGTTGTTATTTTATCATCTTTATTCATTAAATTTTTATGAATACTGCTATAGTTATATTGAGTTTCATTTGACACAAGAGATTCAAATTTTGGTAACGACTCTATATGCCTCATTATATCAAATAAATATTCTTTATCTTCAATCAATGATGATTTATATCTCCCCTCCCATAAAGTTCCTGTACGATTATACTTTTTATTAAAGTACCATACATATTTTCTACCTAAACTTTGCATAAATTTAGAAAGAGTGTCTTCTTCTTTTGGTGTAGCTAAAAATTCAAAATATGTGGGCATCAGAACATACGCATTTATATTTATCTCGATTTTAGAACTTAACTCTTTTAAAATATCTATAAAAAATTGATAATCTAAATCATCTTGAAATAGTATAATACCATCAATACTTTTTAATAATATATGTTGAGTAGTATTTTCGATAAATATTCTTACTTTTCTAGCCAAACTTGTACCTTATGTAAATATAAATGAATTTTATAAAAATACAACTTAAAATCCAATTAAATTACTCCGACACTATTTTAATATATTTTTAATGGGGACATAGTAATTTTATTTATTAATTTTACACTTACCATTCTTCAAGTATAATTCCAAAATGAATACAACACAAAAAACAATACTAGCTAATACATTTACACCAATGTATGACAATATAGAAGATAGATTAAGAGTTGTTATAAACTATGACGATTTAAAAAACAGAGTTGACCTTATGATTACAAGAGGTTTTATTTTAAATCTTATTCCATCTATCGATGACTATATATTTCAATATTATGAAATAGAAGTAGAGATAGAAACTGAAGATAAACAACCAATACAAAATGAAAACAATAAATCTTCAAAAAATAAACAAACCATTTCAAAAACAGATAATACAAATCTAAACCTATATAAACAAGATGATGAACTTCTTTTAAAAGTTGATTTAACATACCTAAAAGAATCAAAACAAACTCTAATCGTATTTTCATCAAAAGAAACTATTGTAAAATCTCAGTTGGATTCAGAGATGTTTCAACAAATTATAAAGATTATTAAATCAAATATACCCTATATGAAATGGGGTATATCAAAATACTTTTAAAATTTGTTTCCTTTATGCTTAGGAAAAAGATGTTATTATATTTATTATGAAATATATAGATAAAAACAAAATACTAAATGGACTCAAAACAACTCTGTCTAGCTCTAAGCAAACAATCAAAAAGTTCTTTTTATACTCTTTTGTTGCTGTTGTTATAGCAACTTTTATATCAATTATCAATATATTTTACTCTACTCATATTGAAACATTTGACAATAAACTTAGAGATTATATGTTTCAAATAAGAGGTGAAATTCCACATAATAACAATGTAGTTATTATTGACTTAGATGAAAAATCTTTAAATTCACTTGGACAATGGCCATGGCCAAGAGATAAATTCGCGAAAATTCTAGAGAATTTAACTGATGCTAATATTGGAGTTATTGGACTGGATATTGTTTTTGCAGAGATAGATCAAAGCTCACCTGCTAAAGTATTTAAAGATCTTAATATGGACAATAGTAATGTTCCAGATTTTGATGAAATTTTAGATAATGTTGTCTCTAGCACACCTACAATTTTAGGGTATCAATTTGAATTAAATGATAAAAAATTTATGAAAAAAGAGGAGATTGATATTCCAGCTATTATAGTTGAAAGAGATAAACAAGAGGGGCAAGAGCTACTTATAAATGCAAAAGGTACTGTTTTAAATCATAAAAAACTACAAGAGAGTGGATATTCAAGTGGTTTTTTTAACAATATACCTGATAGTAGTGGTGTTATTAGAAGTGTACCTTTGGTTATTAAATATGAGGATCAGATTTATCCATCTTTATCATTAGAGATTGTAAGGGTTGCTACAGGTATAAACAATATATTTGTAAACTATAGTGAACTTGGTATTGAGAGTATCCAAATAGGTGATTTTTTTATACCAACAGATAGACATGGTAGATTTATAGTAAATTTTAGAGGTCCAAGTCACACTTTTAAATACTATTCTGCTATTGATATATATAATAACAATTTTGATCCAAAAGAGTTAGATGGTAAAGTTGCACTTATAGGTACAACTGCTGCTGGATTAAATGACTTAAGAGCTATGCCATTTGAACCAGTTTATCCAGGAGTTGAAGTTCATGCAAATATTATTGACAATATTTTAACAGGTGATTTTTTATCTATCCCCTCTTGGATTGATGGGGTAAATATCATTATACTTTTTATTATCTCTATTTTAACTGTTTTATTAGTGACTTACACAGCTATTTGGATAAACCCATTTGTTATGACTCTTATGATAACTTCATTTAGTTATTTCGCTTATTATATTTTATTTTATCATGGTATTGTGTTAAATCTTTTTATACCTTTAACTACAATTATTATTGCAACCCTAATAACAACTTTTATGGACTATTTTTTTGAGATAAAACAAGAACAGATGATTAAAAAGAAATTTGCCAGTAAGGTCTCATCAGAAGTTATGGAGAATCTTCTTTTAGATCCAACAAATGATGCCTTTACTGCAATGGAAAAAGAGGTGACAGTATTTTTTAGTGATGTAAGAGGATTTACTAATATCTCTGAAGCTATGCCAAATGCACACACTTTAATTAAGTTTTTAAATGAATATATGGATCCTATGACCGATATAATTATAAAAGAAAAAGGAACTGTTGATAAGTTTATTGGGGATGCTATTATGGCATATTGGAATGCACCAGGGGAGGTTCCTGATCATGCTAATGCTGCTGTTCGTGCTACACTAAATCAACTCTATATGATAGAAGTATTAAACAAAAAACTCAAAAATGATGAAAGATTTAATGATGTTATAAAAATGTCAAAGGAAAAAGGTGTACCACTTTTAGATATAGGAATAGGATTAAATACAGGAGAGGTTGTTGTTGGAGAGATGGGATCAACTACAAGAAGTGATTATACAATCATAGGTGATCCTGTAAATTTAGGTGCTAGACTAGAATCACTATGTAAATTTTATGGATCAAAATGTAATATCTCTAACTTCACTAAATGGCAGTTAACAGATGATTTTATTTTTAGATTCTTAGATATAGTTATTGTAAAAGGTCAAAGTAAACCTGTACAAATATGGCAAGTTATAGATTACGATAGAGATGAAACATTTGATAAACTATATAATGTATCAAGGGAAAGGCTTGATGAAGAGCTTTTTACATATCACAGAGCATTGGATCTATATCAAAATGGTAACTTCTCTGATGCATTAGAGATATTTAAAGAAGTTAATGAGTGGGAAGATAAAACAAATCTAGCTATTTATAATATTTATATTGATAGGTGTGAGCACTACATAGAGTTTCCACCAGAAGACTTTGATGGAGTGTTTAGGCATACAACAAAAGGATAATACTTGTATTTTCGTTTGATAAGGTATATTAAGTTAAATAACCTTATTAGTTATCTAATGTAAATTGCAACTTAATTGTAATATAATATAATGAAATTTAAAAAAAAGGGATATATATGTATAGACTATTTTTAATTACTATTTTTGGTTTTTCTACTTTTCTAAATGCTGAGTATATAGAATGGAACAAGGTAGATAAAACACAAAAGATTATAAACATTCAAGACTGTAAGACATATACTTGCATCGAAGAGTTTGATAAAAGAATGGTTGGTAAAAAATACACAAGTAACTTTAAAGATGGGAAGTTTGAATTATTTATAATTAAAAGAAAAAAAACAACTGAAAGTTTTCTCCCAACAACACAATCAAAAACAAACAAAGAAAAAGTACTAGATAAATACACAAAAGCACTCAATTTTTACAAACAAAAAGAATACAAAAAATCAAATGAACTTTTAAATGAACTATTTCAAACAAATTTAAATGATAAAAATATAAATTTTTATCTTGGTAGAACCGCATTTGAGTTAAAAAACTATCATGATGCTATTATTGCTTACGAAAGAGTACTATTTGAAGATCCTGACAATATTAGAACAAACTTTGAACTAGGACGCTCACATATTGCGAGTAAAGCTTTTAATGAAGCAAAACCAATATTTACAGCTCTTCAGAAAAATCCAAAAACACCAGAAAACATAAAACCTTTCATAGCTAAATTTTTAATTCTAATTGACAAACACACACAAAAACATTTTTTTAATGGTGTATTACTTTTTGGAATAAACTATGATTCAAATGTTAATAATAAAGCAGATGATGAGATTTTTAATAATGTTTATATTCCAGCTTTTAATACCTATATAGATATGAACAATACAACAACAAAAGATAGTGACTGGGCTCATCAGGAGGTTGTGATTTTAAATCATAAATATAAGCAAAGTGATACACGAATATTAAAAAATGACATTATGTTATTTTCCAAATCTATGAATAAATCAAGAAACTCTACAAAAGATATAAAACTAGCATCATATACATTTTCTTTAAATGAGTTATATTCAAATAAATTATCTATAGATTATGCACTATTTACAGATGCTTTATGGATAGATGATAAAAGCAATTTAAAATCATATGGTTTATTTCCAAAATTTAAATTTCCAATAAATAAAAAGTTAAATTCTAGTGGACATATAAAATATCAAATCAAAAATAACCAAACTAATTCAAACCAAGATAGTAATTATCTTGAACTAAACTATGCTTTAAAATATAAATATCTAAACAATCTAATCCCTTCAGTAGTTACAGTATATTCTCAAGAGAAAAAAGAGCAAAGTGTTTTAACGAGTATAGATAAAAAGAGTATAAACTTTAAACTATCTACAACTTATATGCTAAAACCAAATATCTCAATAGTACCGTTAGTATCGTATAAATATACAAACTATGATGATGAAGATACAAGTTATCTTGTAAAGCGTAAAGATACTGAATATAAATTTGGATTGATGAATACCTATATCTACTCACCTAAATTCTTATTTCAAGCTGGGGTTGATTATACAAACAACAACTCTAATATAGAGTCAAATGAGTATTCAAAATACACATTTACATTTAATCTAATAAGGCCATTTTAATGAAAACACTACTTCTACTACTTATAAGTTCAATTATCACACTTGCAAATGTTGGTAAAATTACTGCAATCAAAGGTGAAGTCTATATAGATAGAGACTCCAAAAAAATTGTTGCTTCAGTTGGATCAATACTTCAATTAAAAGATGTAATTAAAACAGAAAATAAGTCAAAAGCACTTATTTTATTTAATGATAAAACATCTATAACTATAGGTAAAAAATCAACTTTAACTGTAGAGGATTATGTATTTGATACTATTAATCCAAAAAAATCAAAAGCAACATTTGGTTTTGGGCAAGGTGTATTTAGAACAATTACAGGTAAAATTGGTAAGCTCAATAAAGATAAATTTAAAATCAAAACAAGCACAGCTTCTATTGGTATTAGAGGTACAAATTTCATTGTAAAAGTTTCACCAGATGGTATTCAAATGGGAGTTCAAGATGGTGCTATTTTCTTCGTTCCAAAAGGTTCAACTCAAGCAATTGATATTCAAAAAGGTTTTAAAGTAACATTTGACGA
>JAYEMI010000045.1:0-10982 GCA_034718015.1 Campylobacterota bacterium
TGCTTTATATTATTAAATAGGATTAAATTATGAGTTTAGAAGATATAGATAAGAGTTATGTATTAAATACTTATGCAAGAAATTATGTTAATTTTGTAAAAGGTGAGAATGCTACTTTATTTGATGATAGCAATAACAAGTATATTGATTTCACAAGTGGTATTGGTGTGGTATCTTGTGGACATGGAAATGATAGAATCTCTAATACTATATGTAAGCAAGTAAGCAATATAACACATATTTCTAATTTATATGTAATAGAACCTCAAGCAAAATTAGCACAGAAAATTGCACACCTTAGTGGTTATGATGTGGCTATGTTTTTTGCAAATAGTGGTGCAGAAGCAAATGAAGGTGCTATTAAAATAGCTAGAAAATATGGTGAAACTAAATTTGATAACAAAAAATTTAAAGTTATTACTCTTGAGCACTCTTTTCATGGAAGAACAATAACTACAGTAAAAGCAACTGGTCAAAAAGATATGCATAGTGATAATTTCTCTCCATATCCAGATGGGTTTTCTTATAACGCACAAATAGATGATATTTACAATTCTATTGATGAACAAACTGTTGCAGTGATGATTGAGCTTGTTCAAGGTGAAGGTGGAGTACAACCACTTCCTAAAGATGAAGTTCAAAAGTTAGCTAATTATCTAAAAGAAAATGATATTTTACTTATTGTAGATGAAGTACAAACAGGTGCTTATAGAACTGGTGAGTTTCTTGCTTCAAATCTTTACGAGATAGAACCAGATATTATTACTATGGCAAAAGGTGTTGGTGGTGGCGTACCTATTGGAGTTGTTATTACTAAACATAAAGATATATTCTCACCTGGTGATCATGGTAGTACATTTGGTGGTAACTATCTTAGTACTGTAGCTTCTTTAGAGGTTTGTAATATTTTAGATGAACTTAAAAACAGTGGTAAGCTTGATGAGGCTATTATATATTTTGAAGATAGATTAAAAAAACTTTATAATATCAATCAAGACAAATTTACTGAAATAGTAGGTCTTGGACTAATGAGAGGATTAAGAGTAAAAGATAGTGATACCTTGACAAAAATAATAAAGCAAAGCTTTGAAAATGGTGTTATTGTTTTAAAAGCTGGTAAGAACACACTAAGATTTTTACCACCTCTTACTATAAGTAAGGATGAAATCACAGAAGGATTTAATAAATTGGAGAATGTACTTGAAAAATTATAAACATATTTTATTTAATACGCTACTAGTAAGTTCTCTATTTGCAAATGAAGATATACTATCTCAAAATAAAAAAGATATCATTCAATACTCTTACGATAAAGCAATAGAGGATAGTAACAAACTAAGTAATGACTGGATAAATCCCATTACCTATTCATACATTTATAATAATACCCAAAGCTATGATACTACTAAATCTTTTATAAATATATCTCAACCTATATTTAAAAGTGGTGGTATCTATAGTGCTATCAAATATGCTTCAAGTATGGAACGATATTCCAAAACATCTATAGATGCACAAAAAAAAGAGCTAGTAAAGCAAGCACTTAATATACTTTTTACAATACACAAAATAGATATAACTATAAAAAAACAAAAACTATTAGTTAATAATGGTATGCTTGATGTGAATAGAAAAAAAGAGCAAGTGTTTAATGGTATTTTAGATAGTTCATTTTTAGATAATTCTATTCTTGACTTAAATACAAAAAGAAACTCTTTAATTGACCTTGAGTATCAAAAGATAGAGCTAATCAATAGTTTTTCAAACTTAAGTGATGAAAACCATAAAAGCTTAAAGCTTCCTGTGCTATCTTTAGTTGATAATGAACAGTATATACAAAATAATATCTATCTAAAAAAACAAACAGAGGATATTGATAATGCCTATTGGATAAAAAGAATGACAACTGCAAACTTTTTACCAACAGTTAATTTAACAGCAAGTTATACTAAATATCATGATAAAGATAACAATCCTATGTTAAATGATGAAGATAAAAACTATGGTTTTAATATAACAATACCACTTGATATAAGATACTCAAATACAATAGAGAGTTCAAAAATTGCTTATCTTCAAAAAAAATCTACTTTGAAAGATCAAAAAACTAATGAACTTACTATTTATAAAAACTCTATAGCTAAAATAGATAATCTTGATAAAAAAATTATAATTGCTCTTGATGATGTTAAATTATATGACTCGCTTCTTACACAAATGCAAGAGCAATTAACAGTTGGTTTAAAAACAATTTCTGATGTACAAACAATGGAAAATTCAAAAAAAATAAAAGAGTTAGATATAAAAAGTTTAAATTTAGAGAAACAAATAGAGCTACTAGAGATATACTCAAGGATAGAAAACATAGATGAAAAGTAGTATAACATTTAGTGAGTATTTTCACAATTGGCTGTATGGAGAAGATGGCTACTATGCAAACTACAAAGTTATTGGTAAAGGTGGAGACTTTTATACTGCAGTTAGCTCTAGTCGTTTTTTTGGTGGAAGTATTGGTAAAAGAGTTGTTGATGTTATCAAGGAAGGTTTTTTACCAAATGATACCACTATTGTAGAGATTGGTGCACATCATGGATACTTAATAGCTGATATGGTTGAATTTATATATACATTAAAACCAGAACTTTTAAGGACACTAAAGTTTGCAATAGTTGAAAGATATGAACATCTACAGATAAAACAAAAAGAGTATTTTCAAAAATGTTTTGGAGATGAAGTTCAAATCATCCACTACAACGATATAAGTGAAGTGAAACTTCAAAGTGCATTTGTAGTAGCCAATGAAATTTTTGATGCTTTTTCTTGTGACCTTGTATATACAAATGAGAATAACACTTTGCAATATGCAATAGTAGAAAAGGATAAAATAGAGTTTGTTGATATAAATAATGATAAAGAATCTTTAAATAAACATTGCAGTAAATACAATATTACAAAAGGTGAAGTATCAGTTGGATATGAAGAGTTTGCTTTAAATATGTGTAAAAATATAGAAAAATTTGAATTTGTAACTTTTGATTATGGTGAACAATATCCACGAAATGACTTTTCTTGTAGAATATATGAAAAGCATAATGTTTATCCAATATTTGATGAGGATATAGAATTAAAAAAGCTATTTGGAAAGAGTGATATCACATATGATGTTAATTTTTCACATCTAATAGATAGCTTTAAAAAAGCTGGAGCAAAGCATTTAATATACCAAACTCAGCTAAAAGCATTAGTTGAATTTGGTATTATCGAACTTTTAGAAATACTTCATAAAAATGTAGATGAAAAAACATATTTAAGTGAAGCAAATAAGGTAAAAACCCTTCTAAATCCAACAGGTATGGGTGATAGATTTAAAATGGCAAGCTTTAGAAAAGAACAAGATTAGGAAAAGTAAAATGAAAATAATAGTAAATGGTGAAGATAAAGTATTTCAAGATGATACAACTTTACAAGCGATTATAACACAGCTTAAAATAGAAGATAAAGTTATGGCAGCTGCAGTTAATATGGAGATAGTTAAAAAAGAAGACTGGAGTAATTATAACCCTAAAAATGAAGATAAATTAGAATTACTACAATTTGTAGGTGGAGGTTGATATGGTACATGATATAGCTAGTGTTTGTACATACTGTGGTGTTGGTTGTGATATTACTGCACAAGTTGAAGATAACAATATACTTAAAATATATGCCCAAAGTGATGGATATGTTTCACAAGGTAAACTTTGTATAAAAGGGAAATATGGTTTTGATTTTGTAGCTTCAAATGAAAGAATAAGAAATACAAGAGTTAAAAAATCTTTTATTGAAAAAAACTTTGAAGCTATGCCAAGAGAATTGAAAGCTAGAAGCCATACTTTGGTTTCTCTTGATGATCAATGGTATGAATCAAACTACGAATTTGCAACTTCACTTGCTGCTTGGAAACTATCTGAACTAAAATACACTTATGGTAACCATAGTTTTTGTGCTAGTGGTGGTGCTAGAACCTCTTGTGAAAGTGGTTTTTTACTTCAAAAATTCACAAGAGAAACTATGGACTCTCCAAATATAGATAACTGTGCTAGAGTTTGTCATGCACCTAGTTTAAACGGTATGGCTGCTACCATTGGTGAGGGAGCTGCTACAAATCCATATGATGATATTTATAAAACTGAGTTTATGCTTGTAATTGGATCAAACACAACCGAAGCTCACCCAATAGTTGCAAATCGTATGATAGATGCAGCTAGAAAAAAGAGTGCTGAACTTGTAGTGTGTGATGTACGAAATATTCAGCTTGGAAAGTTTGCATCAGAACAAGTTGTACTTCCATATGAATCAAACCTTCTATTTTTAAACTCTATAGCTTATGTAATATTAAGTGAAAAACTTTATAACCAAGAGTTTATAGATACAAGATGTAAAGAGTTTGAAGAGTACAAAAATTCTATTTTAAACGACCCATTTGCCAATCCAGAGTATTTCAAAACAATACCAGGATATGAAGATATAGCAGTTCAAGTTCCATATATAGCAAGAGCTTACGCTTCTAAAAAGTCTATGATTTTTTGGGGACTTGGTATAAGTGAAAATCTTGATGGTAGTTATGCTGTTATGGCTATGGTAAATCTAGCTCTACTAACAGGAAATATTGGTAAAACAGGTGCTGGACTTATGCCACTTCGTGGACAAAATAATGTTCAAGGTACTTGTGATATGGGATGTTTACCATATTATGGACCTGATTATACAAAACCAAAAGAGATTGGTCTTAAGCTTCCTGATTCTATTGATGCGATGATTGATGGTAAGATAAAATCAATGATGGTTATGGGTGAAGATATAGCACATATCCATCCAAACCAAAATAAGATAAATAAAGCACTTGATAACTTAGAACTACTTATGACTCAAGAGCTCTTTATGACAGAGATTGCAAAAAAATCTGATATTGTTTTTGGTGTTAAATCTGCGTATGAGAAAACTGGTGTATACGTAAATGCAATGAGAAGATTACATCTATCTCAGCCACTTGTTGAAAATGATCTTCCAGATGATTGGGAAGTTTTAAGAGATATTGAAAACAAAATAAAAGGTGAGTTTTTATTTAATGATAGTAATGATGTATGGAAGCAAGTAAGAGTTGAAGCACCATACAGATATGGTGGGGCTAGTTATCAAAAGCTTAAAAAGCATAGAAGTAAAGGGATGCAATGGCCTGTAGCAAAAGATGATACACCTGTACTTCACTTAGAAAAATTCAATACACCTGATGGATTAGGGAAGTTCATTTATAATGGATATAGTTTGAGAGGTCAAGTTGAAAAACTAACAAAAAATATTAATTTTGATACATTCTATTTAACTACAGGTAGAGTTCTTATACACTATAACAATGCAGCACAAACAAATAAAACACCAAAACTACTTGAAAAACATAGTGAAGATTTACTTTTAGTTTCAATAGAAGATAAAGATAAAATAACAACACCACAAGTTATTTTAAAAACAATACATGGAGAGACTGCTCCACTTACAGTAAAGTTTGTAAAAACGGTAAAACCAAAAACCCTTTTTACCTCTTTTCATCATGCTAAATCTCACATCAACTATATTTTTGGTGATGAAAGTGATGTAAATACAAAAACAGCACTATTTAAATCATTAGAGGTTCAAGTGATACCTGTAGTGTAAAAACTATTAACAAAATAGTAAAATATTATTTTGTTAATTTTAGTTTCAATAAAAAAGGGAAGTGAATTTAATCACTTCCCTTTTTTAGTAATTATAGTAAACTAATTACTATAAATCACCCTCATGTTTAGCTAAATACTCAGCAACACCAGCAGTATCAGCTTTCATACCTTCATCACCTTTGATCCAACCAGCTGGACAAACTTCACCAAACTCATTTGTAAATAACATAGTATCAACCATTCTAATCATCTCATCAATGTTTCTTCCTAGCGGTAAGTCATTGATAACTGCATGTCTGATTGTACCATCAGCATCAATTAAAAAAGATCCTCTTAATGCAACTCCACCATCTAAAAGAACATCATATGCTCTTGAGATATCTTTTGTTAAGTCTGCAACCAAAGGCATATTAACTCTTCCAATTCCACCATTTTCAACTGGAGTTTCTCTCCATGCAAAGTGTGAAAATTGTGAATCAACAGAAACACCAATAACATTAACACCTCTTTCTTTAAAATCAGCTACTCTTTTAGAGAATGCAATGATTTCTGAAGGACATACAAATGTAAAGTCTAATGGATAAAAGAAAAGAACTGTACCTTTTTCACCATAGTTTTCTGATAATTTGAAATCTTCAACGATTTGACCGTCTGCTAATACAGTTGTTGCTGTAAAATCTGGAGCTTGTTTTGTTACTAACATATTTTTATTTCCTTGTTTTTAATTGTCTAATTGTATCTAAAAAAAATTAATTTTATATTTTCTAAATAATAAATTTTTTCCTTTAAGATTTATTTTATCTAACTTTATCATAATTTAATCTACAAATAAAAGATACAACTAGAGCTTGCCTCTAGCTATATTCTTAACACTTATAGGTTTAATATTTTCTCATATTTTTCCTTGAAGATTTATCTATTTTGTAATCTCTTCTAAAGTGATATAATCACCAACTCTACCTGTCATTGGTTCACTATCTGTATTAACTGGTAGTGTTTTTCCACCTGGTACCCAACCTGCTGGACAAACTTCTCCAGTTTTTGTTGCATGTTGCCAAGCTTTTACTTGTCTTAAAAATTCATTTACATTTCTTCCTACCATAGGTGCTTGTACCTCTTGAGCCACACAAATACCTTCTGGATTAAATAAAAATCTTCCTCTAAGAGCTAATCCAGCCTCTTCAATCATCACACCAAAATCTCTAGTAACATCACCTTTTGGATCTGCACCCATCATAAGTTTAAGACCATCTAAAATAGGCTCTGTTTCTACAAATCTTTTATGTGAAAATTTTGTATCAGTTGAAACTGCAAGTATCTCAACACCAAGTTCATCAAATTCAGGTTTTTTTGCATTCATAGCTGCAATTTCAGTTGGACATACAAATGTAAAGTCTGCTGGATAAAAACATACTACTGTCCACTTACCATAATAATTTTCACTACTTACCTCAGTATAGTGACCAGTTGCTGCATCGTATGCTTCCATTTTAAAATCAGGCATTCTTCTATTTACCATTGTTGAGCTCATTTTTTTTACTTCCTTTTGATTATTTTCTTCTGTTAAGTTATTTTGTTCAGAGTCTTTTATCTCTTTTACACCTGTATCGCATCCCATTTTAATCCTTTAAATTAAATCCTAATGGATAATTATTATTGTTTAGAAGTATAGCTAATAGATACTTATCTAAATATTAAACTATAATATTAGAATTGTATACTTAATTTGTGTCAAATAAATGTTGAAATAATTTTGCTATAATATTAGTTATGAATGAATACACAACTATACTTAGAGAACACCATTTAAAAGCTACTCCTCAAAGGTTAGCGATGTTAGAATCTATTGATTATTATGGTCACATAAATATAGATAAACTTTATGAAGATATTCAAAAGAAGTTTAGTTCTATATCATTAGCAACTGTATATAAAAATATTAATGCTATGACTAAAAATATGATTTTATTTGAAGTTAAACTTCCAAATGAAAAATCAGTATATGAGATAGTAAAAGAGAAACACTCACACCTTTTATGTCAATCATGTGGAAAAGTAACTGATATAGAAACAAATATTAATGATATTTTAGGTGATATCGAACAAAAAGAAAATTTTATAATAATCCAAACAGATTTAGTCTTATCAGGCATTTGTAAAGAGTGTATTAACTAACATTTTTATATACTATTTCTAAAGGATAGAGATATGTTAAAAATTGTGTTATTAGTTATTTTGTTTTGTGTTAATACATTTGCTTTAAGTTTAAGTAGTAATGACGATTATAAAGTATTTAGAAGTGATAAATATGAGATTACTTTTACACCAGACTATAGAAAAGAAGCTATCTTTATAAAAGAAAATCTTGATGAATTTATCTCTTTAAATAATAAAAGCTTTGGATATAGATTTGATGACCCTATTAAAATCGTTCTTATATCTGACAACATACAAGTCCCAAATGCATTTTCAACCCAAGTTCCATATAACTTAGATGTATACTTTAATGGTGGAAGTGGAATGAATGACTACTTTTCTACATCATCATGGCTTATAGCACTACTTACCCATGAGATGGTACACAACTATCAAACAAATGCAAAAAAATCTGAGATATCAAAAACCCTACATAAGTATTTAGGAAATAACTATATGCCCGTATTTGCTTCGATAGTACCTTTTTTTACACTTCCAAACTTACTTTTACCAACTGCCCTTTTAGAAGGAAATTCTGTACTTAATGAAACACTATATAATAATGGTGGTAGACTTTATAGCGGTAGTTTAAATGCTATGAAAAATTCGCTTATATTTAATAATAAAGTCACTCCTGCAACATTTATTAATGATCATTTAAACTTCCCATATACTACAGAAAAATATATTGTTGGTGGATTTTATATGCAATATCTAGCAAAGAAACATGGTGTAAATAAAGTAAATAACTTTTTCTATGAAAACTCAATACATTCAATAAACCCTTTTTTATTAAATAGTACTTATCTTAATCATTTTGGTGTAAATTTTGAAGATACAATAAGAGATTTTGTATCATATACAAAAAAAGAATATAAAGATTTCAAAGAGTTAACAGGTACAAATATACTAACAAACTCTAAAGATGAGATATATTTATCTAAAATTAGAAATAAAATATATTATATAACGACAGATCTTACAAAAGAAAAGACGCTTAATATTTATGATATAAATACGCATAGTATTACATATAAAAATACATCTTTAAATAATGGTAAAGTCTTTAAAATAAATAAAAATATATATACAACCTCAAGTGCTTTTATCTCCCCAAAACTCTATAAACATGGACTCTTTAATGAAGATAATATAGTTTTAGACTCTACAATTGGAAAGAAAGTAGATGATATATTTGAAGAAAAAATAGCATATATAGATATTAAAGAGTCATTTTTAAATAGCAAACTTTTTGTAAATGATGAATACTATACAGATGTGTCCTCTAGCTCACTATTTGATAAAAATGGTAACATTTACTATTTTAAACAAGAAAAAAATACCAGAGTATTATATAAAAACAAAGATATTTTATATAAATTTAAAGGATATTATTCAAAAATTGTTGATATAAAAGATGATGAAATCTATTTTATATCAAATACAAAAAATGGTAGTACTTTATATAAATTATCCAATAATATTGTGTATAAGTTAAACCAGAGTGATAATATAATAAATGCTAAAATATTAAAAAATAACCAAGCCTTAGCTATAACGATAAATTCAAATGGATACAACACGCAAATTATTAAGCTAGACAAAAATATCCCTGCAAATATACACGAAACTATAAATATTAAAACACCTTTTAATTTTAAATTTAAACAAAATAATTCTACAAATGAAATTAAACATACCAACTATAACGAACTAAAAGAGTTGAAGTTTTCAATGCTTTACCCATCATATAGTTATGACTCACAAAAAGGTAGTAGCTATTCTTTAAATGGCTTATTTATAGACCCCATTATGTTTAATATGGTAAATCTATATATTTTAAAAGATATAGATACAAAAATTGCTGGTGTTACTTATACAAATGAGAGATATATCCCCTTTACTTTTGATATATATGATATCAAAAGAGAAATTGAATACAAAAATGAGAGAGGTTATGGAGGTGGTTTTGAATTATATGGTCCTATTATTGAGAAAGGAAGAGACACTTTAAATATAAGCTTGAAACAACTACTTGATGATAAAAATGATAAAAAGAGTCCTACTATTTTATCTTTAAATCATATCAATAAAAAAAATTTCCCACTAGAAGATCTACCTTATTTTAAAAGTGATGCTAAACTTTTATTCAAATATGATAGGGATGATACCATGGGGGGATTTGACTACAAGCTAAATAATCATATTTATAATGAACTATATTTAAATTTAACTCTAAAAGGCTTATATTCAAATATAGATAAATTAGAAGACCAAAGAGGTGTAGAGATAGTTAAAAATAGTTTTGATAACAAAGACAGAACAAATACTTTAATAGAAGGTATAGATAATGACTTTTTTGTAAAAGATGTTAAAAGCTTTGGTATTGGATTTTCAAAAACTTTTAACTTCTCTACTTATTTCTCGAAATTTCCCATATCATTAAGAAGAGAGTCAATATTCTATAACTATAAACAATTTGAACTCACAAGCAATAAACCAATAACAATAAAAGAAAATACGGTAGGGGTAAAACTTGATCTACTTTTTTTCCATAAGTTACCACTTCCAGTAACCATTAAGTATATAAAAAATGACAGTTCAATTGATGATTATAAAATCAAAGTTTTTGCTGGAATGGTATTTTAAGAAAGGGGCAGAGTTATTTTAAATTGTATCGTATAGTACGGTAAAAACATTAAAACACCTTATTTATTGACTTTCTAACAAAATACAAACTTGCTATTAGTGTGAAGCTCGTATAAATATGACACAATTTTAGCACAATAAAACCAAAAAAGAAGCAATAGCAAAATGCAATTTTGCAAAATTTTATTTTTAACCACTCCAAAAAAACAGCCAGAATTAACTAGCTATTTTATATTTACCTTTAGTTTTTAAAGTTTCACATCCATATTTAGATTTAATCTCACTCATAGATTTTTGCTTAGGGCTTCTTCCTTTCATCTCTCCGTAGTACCACATCTTCTTTTTACTAGCCCATTTAAAATTTAAATCTTTTAATTTATCTTTGATTATTTTAGTATCTCCACTTAACCAAATCCAAGAGCCTACAACTTCTATTGTGATATT
>JAYEMI010000046.1:0-8334 GCA_034718015.1 Campylobacterota bacterium
GGACGTTTTTTAAGAAAAGCTTTCTCTTTTTCATTTAAAATAAGAAAGTTAGGGTTGTAAATAAAATCATCAAATACAATTTTATTTTTTACTAAACCCATAAGATTATACATATCATATATTCTTTTTATATTTTGTTTATTGATATCACCCACTTTTTTGGTATTTAAGTAAGCTAGTTTTTTTAAAGCATTTGCTTCATATATTAAGGCTTCTTTTGTTTTATTTTGTGTATTGTATTTTTTTAGTATTAATTCTACAGTCTCCTCAATATTTTCAAATGCATACTCCCAACCTTTTAGGGATGCTTTATTGAACTTTTTAACTCTTTGTGGATTATTATCTAATTCACTTTGAGATGTGAACAATATAACATCATAAAAATCAAACCCATACTCTTTTGGATCCCAAATATCATAAGCGATATTTTGTTTATCTAGTTCGTACAATTCATTTGTACTAAAAACACTTGAAATATCAGCTTTTTTATCTATTAAGTCTTGTAATTTAAAGGTTTGTTTTACAACTGTCATATCTTTTATTGAAATATCATTAGCATGAAGCATCGACTCAAATGGGGCATTGTTGGCATTGTTATTAGCAATCATTATCCGTTTGTCTTTAAAATCTTTGATTGATTTAATACCAGATGATTTTAAGCTAACTAATACATGTGGAGATGATTGTAAAATTGCACTTAGAAGTACTAAATCTTTACCTTTTGATTTTTCTAAAATAATACTTGAATATGTTGTTCCATATGTTGATCTGTTTTCTAATACTTCATCAACTGTGTTCATATCTAATTCTAACTCTTTAATCTCAACATCAAGACCTAGGTTTCTATAAAACCCTTTCTCTTTTGCTATATAAAAACCAGCAAATTCAAACTGGTGTTTCCATTGAAGCTGCAAGGATACTTTTTCTAAGGCTTCATTATTTGCAAAAAGTTGTACTTGCAAAATAATAAAAACTAATAAGATTTTTAATATAAGTAAAGACTTCATATCAATCCCTTGTGTAACTTTTTTGTAATTTCCTATAATACAATAAAAATATATAACAAATATGACATTTAGTAAAATACTTATATCTTATATTGGTATCGATATTTTAAAAACTGCTCCTTTAAAGTCACTATTATTATAAGTATAGTTACTATTTTTAACAGTTATTTGTCCATGTAGATGTTTTACTATTATTGACTCTGTCATATATAGCCCTATTCCTGTACCTTGAGCTTTATGTTTTGTTGTAAAATATGGTTCAAAGATTCTACTTATAATACTATCTTCAACTCCACCTCCTGAGTCTTTTATCTCAATAATAACACTTCTTTCTTTTTTAAATACACTTATAAAAATATATCTATTTTCCTCTTTAAGTTGTAACAATACATCTTTTGCATTATTTAAAATATTTAAAATAGCTTGTGTTAGTTCATTTTCATATGATTTTATCTCAATATCTTCTATATCTGTTATCACTTGAATATTATGTGTTTTAAAAGATGCCCCTACAAGCTTTAGTGCTCTATCCATACTATTACTAATTGTAAAAAAGTTTTTCTCTTTAGCTGGTGTAAAAAAGTTTTTGAAATCATCTATTGTTTGTGATAAATGTTGTGTTTGCATCACTATGCTATCTGCATATCTTATAAAGTTTTTATTATCAACTTGCTCTAGTTCTATATCTATTTTCATGTTATTTGCCCACATAGCAATTACAGATATTGGTTGTCTCCATTGATGAGCAATGTTTCCTATCATCTCACCCATTGCAGCCATTTTTGATTGTTGAAATACCATATTGTCTTTTTGCCTATTAGCTTCTACTTGCTCCTCAATCTCATCTTGAAGATGTTCATTTATCTCTTTTAATTGTTGAGTTTTTTTATTTACTTTTGATTCTAAACTATTATTTAAGTTAGTAAGCTCCTCATCCATCCTTTCTAATTCATCTAAGTCCTCTTCTAATGCTTGATGAGCTTCGTTTGTTTTTTGTTTTTCATCTTCTATTCTTTCAAACATTTTATTAATTTGATTGGATAACATACCTATCTCATCACCTCTATTTACATATGCTCTTAGGTTTGTATCACCTTTTGTTCTTTTTGTTGTAATCTCTATTAATTCATATAAACTTTTTGTTAAACCTGTTCCCATAATATAACTAAAAACAATAGATAATAATATTACTAAAATTGTATATATAAATCCTTTTGTTGTAAGATCATTTAACTCATTGTTTATAATATCTTTACTTAAAGCGATTCTTGCCCAACCTATATGCTGAGTACCTCTTTGTATCTTTACAGATATATCTACTACACTGTTGTTATTTACTATAATTTGAACTTGTGGTGTGTTGTTTTTAAATAGCTTTCTACTTTTTTTATCACTTACATATCTATTTATATACTCTTTATTGGTATGAGATAATACTTTTCCATCTTTTGTAAGTAACATTGCATATTTTAAATTTGGATAAGAAGATACAGACTCAATAATCTCTTCCATACCTATAAAATCATTTGAAAGTACCCAAGATGTAGCATTCTTTGATAAAGTTTGAGTTAGGCTTGTTGCTTGTTCTAAACTTTGTTGATGTAAAAATGTTTTTTGAATATTTATAAAATAAAAAATAAAAACACTCATAATAATAGCTATAGTAAATGAAACACCAAATACTAATTGTCTTTTTATAGTTTTTGTTAAAAGAGTTTTAAACAAATCTATCATCTTTCATCCCTTATATTTCCAACCTCTTTTTCAAAGTTTATTAAAAATTCTTTTACATTTTTGTATGTAGCTTCATCTGCTTTTTCAAACTTGCTTAACTCCATAGGTTTTAATATCTCTAAACCTATTTTTGTTTTATGTAGGTTAAAAAATATATCTGATATCTCTTTTAGTAACTTATCTGGAATATCTTTTTTTACAACTAATCCATTGTTTGGTAAAAATTCAGTCGTCCATTTCACCTCTACCTCTTTAGCTATCTCTGGTCTTTCTTTTATAAATGCTCTCCAAGGTGGAGGCCAAGTAGATGCTGCATCAGATTTTTTTAAATAAACATTCATTATTGATGATTCTTGAGAACCTACATAGTTATTTGTAATATCTTTACTTATATCTATTCCATGTTTATACATATACCACTGAGGCATCATAGTAGCAGCTAATGCAGTAGGAGCTGGATAACTCACTACTTTACCTTTTAGATCACTAATCTCTTTAATACCACTATCTTTACGAACAAGAATAATACCTCTAAAACTCTTATCATCCCCCATTTTTCCAAATACTTTATATCCATGATCCAATGATTTTACTGTTTGGTATGGATTTGGTAAAGAAAAGTCAAAATATCCACTAAAAAGTTTTTCATCATAAGCAGCATAGTTTCTTGAAGCCTCAAGTTTAAGTTCTACATTATCTAATTTTGAGTTTATTAAATCTACTAATGGTTGATAAACTTCAAAAAGTCTTTTTGGATTATGTAGAGGGTGTATCCCTAATATATATGTAGTTTTTGAAATTTTATTACTATTTGAATATATAGGTGCATATGTAGAATTATCTTTTTGTTCACATCCCATAATTAACAATAATAAAAATATTAATAATATCTTTTTAAACATCTAAAAAACTCCTATTTAGTATAGTATACTATTTTTGTGTTGAATTAATGAAATATAAAAACTTCTTATATTATCATATATATTAAAAAACTAAAAATAAGGATATATATGTCAAAAACAATTGATTTTGGTATTTATAATGGTTTAAATTGGGATCAACTCTCTACAGAGTATCTTCATGGGCTAGCAGATATGGACAATCAAGAAGCAATAGATCAATTAAAAAAGATATACAACTCTGATATAGAGAATCAAAAAGTAGGATTTGGAAAGTTTACTGGTTATAAATGGATAGAGTTAGATACAGATTATATATATTGGCTTTTGGAAAATATAGATCCAACTAATATAAAATATACTCTTGCAAATAAAGCTTTAAAATTCATACAAGAGCATAACTGTAAAGATGAAGATATTGATGTAATTTATGTGGATTAAAACTACATATAGGGAGTTTTTGGAGTTTCTTATTATCCATCTTTAAAGTTCTTTTGAAATATTGGTAAGGTTATTTTGAAATACGCACCTTTATAATATTCGTTTTCATATGAATATTCAACATTATCAACAGCAATATCACCGTCCATACCATCTTTTATTATTTGGTATGTCATATGTAAGCCTAATCCTGTACCTTGAGATTGGTGTTTTGTTGTGAAGTATGGCTCGAAAATTTTTGTCATGATTGTATCTGGTATACCACCTGCATTATCTTTGATAGTTATTATCGCTTCATTATTTATTTTAGTTGTCTCGATAAAAATATATTTTGTATATAATTTATCTTTTAGTGCGTCTTTTGCATTATTGATTATATTTATAATAGCTTGGATAAGTCCATTTGGGAAGCTATTTACAATGATTCCATCTTCTAAATTTAAAACTATATTTATATTATTTTGTTTTATTATTGAATTTTCAATCTCTAAACATTTTTTTATATCCTCAGATAGATCAAACTCTATCTTTATACCATTATCGCCTTTTATAAAGTTTCTAAAGTCATCTATTGTTTTTGAAAGATATTGTACTGTATTGTTTATGTTATCCATTGAATCAACTAAGGATTTTTCATCTAATAAACCAAACTCTTGCTGCATCTTTATACCTGTTGATGCTGTTGAGATTATAGATAGAGGCTGTCTCCATTGATGGGCGATATTACCTATCATTTCACCCATTGAGCTTAATTTGTCTGCATTGTAAAGTTTTTGCTCCATTTGTCTATTTTGTTCTACAGCTTCTTTTATCTTATCTTCTAAAATTAAATTACTATTTTTTAACTCTTGTGTTACTGCATAAAAATTTACATATAATTTTATTTTAGGAACAAGGATAAGTGGGTCTATTGGTTTTAAAAAATAATCAAAAGCTCCAATATGCAAACCATATTCTCTCATATCTTGTGTTTTATATGCTGCTGTTAAAAAAGCTATTGGTATATCTTTTGTTTTTGAGCTCTTTTTTAAAAACTTTGCAACCTCAAAACCATCCATCTCTGGCATCTGAATATCTAAAATAATTAAAGCTAATTTATGTGAAATAGCTAAAGACAATGCATCATTTCCATTTGTAGCTTCTAAAACATCTACTTGAACATCATGTTCAAACTCTATATCTTTTATTAAAAAATTAAGGGTGTCTAAATTTGCTTGATTATCATCTACAATTAAAATAGTTATTTTCACAATCACCCCTTAACTTTTTTAAATATTCTATTATTTGGATCTTTATTTATTTTTAGGAATTTATCTTTTCTATTTAGATGTTCACTATTTCCTAAAATTAAAAAACCACCCCATACAAGTGAGCTATTTATTAAATCAATAACTTTATCTTGCAACTCTTCATCAAAATAGATTAACACATTTCTGCAAAAAACTATATGAAATTCGTTAATTTCACCATCAGTTACTAAATTATGTTGAAAAAATTGTACTTTATCTTTGATTTTATCTTTTACCTCTACAAAATCATCATAAATATTAAACCAATTTTCTAACTCTTTTTCATCACCTATTTTTGAATAATTATTTTTAGTGATATCAAACTCTTTATTTGTATAAAAACCATTTTTTGATTGATTTACTACTGTTGAATTAAAATCTGTTGCATATATTATGGACTTGTTTAGAATACCTATTTTATCAAGTAACATTGCTATACTATATGCTTCTTGCCCTTTTGATGATGCACTACTCCAAATCCTTATATATGGATATGTATTTAGAATAGGAACTATGCTATTTATAAACTCTTTATACATTAATGGATCTCTAAAAAACTCACTAACATTTATAGATAGTTTTCTAAAAAGCAATTCAAATATATCACTATCATGAAGAACTTTATATTCAAACTCAGTAAAATGTTCTATACCCAATTCATCTTTTAAAAGATTTATTCTTCTTAAAAGTGACCTTATATCATAGTGCGTAAAATCATATCCATAAACATCATCAATATGTTTTATAAATGTTTTTATTCTATCATCCATAAGTAAAGTAGCATTTAACTTATCACTTAGATATTTACTTATATCCTCAACTTTTAAGACAAAATCATGCTTTTGTCTTAAAATTGCATTGTTTGGCATATCTTTTGCTTCACACTCATCTGGCTCTTGTATTATAGATATACCACCATTTATTTTCATATCATCTAAAGCCCTACTTCCATCATCTAAATAACCACATGTAATTATACTTAAAAGTGAACTTTTATATTCTGTAGCTAGTGTTTGAAACAATATATCTATTGATGGTCTACAATAATTTATTTTTGCAGAATTAGAGTGAAATATATATCCATCTTCTACAACCATATGTAGATTTGGCTTGGCTATATAAATATGTTTTGTTTCTATTTTTTCACCATTATTAGCTTCTTTTACTGTATATGATGTAAGTGGATTTAGTATTTCTACTAATTTACTTTTTTCATTTGGTAGTATATGAATAACAATAAAAACACTAATATCAAGATATGGTAAGTTTTTAACTATTTTTATAATATTTGCTAAAGACCCCGCACTACCACCTATTGCTATTGCTCTAGTTGTTGTATGTTTTATATTATTTTCTTTTATTTTACTATTTAACTTTACCTTAATGCCTAAGTTTATTAGGTATATCCAAAGATTTTTGTTATTTGTTTCTATGGTTAAATTTTGTTTGTATTCTATAATTTTTTTTATTAAAGAAGATTCTATTACATCAATATTTACAAAAGATATATCAACTTTTTTATTTATATTTAAAATCTCTATTAACTCTACAATATCTTTCTTTTTATAGCTATTTTGTAAAACTATTCTTTTCGTATCATTATGATTTTCGATGTGTAACATAGTTTATTTTATCCAAGCATTAACTACTCTGCTAAAAGTTTCAAGATTTAAAGGTTTTGTTAAAAAATCATTTGCACCTAGACTCAAACATCTCTCTTTATCTTGATTCATAGCTTTAGCAGTTACAGCTATAATAGGTATATCTTTTGTAGTTTCATCATCTCTTATATGTTCAATTGCTTCAAATCCATCCATTACAGGCATCATAATATCCATAAGCACTAAATTTGTATCCTTGTGTTCTTCTAGTCTTTGTATTGACTCCTTACCATTAGAAGCTGTAATAACCTCAGCCCCTTTATCTTCTAGAATCTCAACAAGAGTAAATATATTTCTCATATCATCATCAACAACCAAAATCTTTTTGTCATTTAAATCTACTCCGTCTAATGGTTTAATATAATCATCATTAACTTTTTCTGTCTCTACTTTAGGTATATCTTTAATACTATTTGATTCTGATTTATTAGGGATAATTATACTAAAAGTACTACCTTCATTCTCTTTTGATTCTAAAGATAATTCACCACCCATCAAAGATACAATCTCTTTTGTAATAGACAAGCCAAGACCAGTACCACCATATTTTCTACTTGTACTGCCATCTACTTGTTCAAATGCATTAAAAATAGAATTTAATTTTTCATTTGGTATTCCAATACCTGTATCTTGTACTGATATTTTTACTTTATTATCTTCATATGAATCAATTATTATTTTTATAAAACCTTCATGAGTAAATTTTAATGAGTTTGATATAAAATTTCTAAGAACTTGAGATAGTTTATCCTCATCATTAACTATATAGTTATTATATCTATCCTCCACTATAAGCTTTAACTCTTTTACTAAAACTGAAGCTTCAAAAAGATCTTTTATATTTTCTATAAACTGTGATGAATTAAAAGTGTCAATCATCAACTCCATCTTACCCGCTTCTATTTTAGAAAGATCCAATACATCATTTATAAGTCTTAAAAGTTCATTACCAGAGCTATTAATTATTTTTGCTTTTTTTACATCATCTTCATTTAAATTCCCTTTTTTGTTCTCATTTAACATACTAGATAATAAAATCACAGAATTTAGTGGTGTTCGTAACTCATGGCTCATATTTGCTAAAAATTCACTTTTATATCTATTTGAGTCCTCTAATTTTTTATTTTGTAATTTTAATTCAGACTCTGATTGTCTAAGCTGAACTTGCTGCTCCTCCATCTGAGAATTCACCTCTTCTAGTTGGGCTTGCTGTTCTTGCATCTGAGAATTTGCATGTTCTAGTAAAGATTGTTTCTCTTTTAATGTCTGGTTTGATTTCTCGGAATCATCTAAAAGATTTACA
>JAYEMI010000046.1:8434-33514 GCA_034718015.1 Campylobacterota bacterium
CATCTGAGAATTCACCTCTTCTAGTTGGGCTTGCTGTTCTTGCATCTGAGAATTTGCATGTTCTAGTAAAGATTGTTTCTCTTTTAATGTCTGGTTTGATTTCTCGGAATCATCTAAAAGATTTACAACTTTTTTATTTTGTATTGATGTATACAATGATGTAGCTACTATTTCATCACATAATTCAAAAAATCTTAATTCATTTTTATTAAATAGTTTTTGAGTTCCAATCTCAACAACACCTAATAAATTATCCTGATAAATCAATGGATAGGTATATATATTTAAATTCTTAGTATCTGTAAAACTTGTAGTTATTGTTATATTACTTGTATCTATATCTGTAAGTATTATTGGTGTTTTTTGTAGTGCTACTTGACCAATAACCCCCTCTCCTAACTTCACTTTTGAAGATTCATTTTTATCTCTTGTATATGCATAACTAGCAGATAATTCCAACTCAGATAAACTTTCTCTATAAACATATAAAACTCCAACACCACCTTTTAAATATTCACACAAGTACGCTATAGCCTTATTACTAACTAAATCTATATTTATTTCACCAGATAAAGAAGATCTTAAACCAAGTAAACCATTTTGTATCCAATTCTCTTGTTTTTCATTATCTAAGAGATCTTCAATAACTTTTATATTAGTATTTATCTCATTGGCCATTTGACCAATCTCATCATTTACCTCTATATCTATTTTTTTAAAATCATCACTCTCTTTATTTAAAAACTTAAAGAAACTACCCAAACCATCTGTAACACTAGATAAGTTTTTTACTATTAGTTCTTTTACTGTTATATTAAGTGCAATAGCAATAACCAAAGCCATTAATATCATTAAAATTATAAATGATATAGTTATGTTTTGAGATTCTAAAAGAATTTTTTGAACCTCTTTATAATCTTGTCCTACTATATAATAACCTATAAAGCTATCATTAAATCCAATTATAGGTTTAATAGAAAAATATTTTCCATCTTTATTTATATAACCATTTTTTATTAACTTATCAAAATTTACTTCTTTTAATACCTTAAAAAAATCTTTATTAAATCTCTCCTGTACTAATGCATATTTTCCTATTACATTATTTCTATCTGGTTGATTTTTTAGCAATTTTTTATCTATTAAAGATAATAGATATTTATTTTCACTTTCAAGTCTTTCTCTTATATAGTTAAAGTCTTGTATAAACTCTAAAGAACCCAAGTACTCTTTATCATCCATTATTGGTACAATAGCTCTTATAACAAGATTGGCCCAACCAACCTCTATATCCAATACCTCTTTATGTGTCATTTTTACTTTGTTTATTGTGTGTCTAAAACTACTTAACTCATCACCATTATGATCTTTAACCCAAGATCTTAGAAAAGACTTTACATCTTTTGTATGGATATGTATTTTTGCATTTTTGTGATCTGAAAACTTTGCATACTCATTTACTAAGTTGTTTAATATCTCATAAGCTTTTTCTTTATCCATATTTTTCAATGCATCTTTGATATTTTTATTTTCAGCTATAGCAACTGCATTTGTTACACCAATAGAAAAGCTATTGTTGATTTTATTTTCAAGCTTTATATTTATACTATTTTTAATCATATTTTGTGTAGAACTTTCAATGTTACCCATTATATAAAAAGCGACAAGAGATGCTATTGATAAAACAAACAGTGATATATATAAAATTATTTGAGAAAATTTTGTAGAGATTTTAGTTTTTTGCATTTGAAATCCTTGAATTGAATCTATATTGTACAATTTAGTATATAATACACATATAAATTAATTCAAAGAGTTTATTGTAGTTAGTTTAAAGAAGTAGGTTTACCCTACTCTCCTGAAGTTGTATCTCCATTAAATGTAATAATTCCATGAGTATAGTTAGAAACTTGTTTCCAACCCATATCTTTTAAAACATTTTGACAATAAGCACTTCTGCTTCCTGTTAAACAGTATAATATGGTTGGTTTCTCTTTTTGAGTTTCTATTTGTTCTAATTGATTATAAAAAGATGTTGTAGGGATTAAATAATCAGTTCCAACAATTCTTTGTTGATTCCACTCCATCCACTCTCTTACATCTACAAGATTAAACTCAACCATACCTATCTCTCTTGCTTCAAGTAATGCTGTTATCTCATCACCATCTAACTGCTCATGTTTAAGTATAGCTTCACACTCTTCAGTAGTAAGACCTCTTGAATGTGTATGTGCAGCCTCTTCAGCAGCCTCTTCTATTGCATTTGCTTTTGCATATTCAGGTGTACAGAAAATTCCACAGTGACATTTCCCCTCTTCTGGTATCTCTTTTTCAATTGCTGGTTTACAAGGACAAATTCTATTATCTGCAGCCTTTCTCTCCTCTTTAGTTTCACCTATTACCATAAAACAAGGACAAAACCTTTTATTGTAAATCATTTTATTTCTTGCAAGTCCCATTGTAACACCTTCGTTTACATCCTCAATTGGATTATAAACCCAACCTTTACTTGCACACATTTTATCAGTGAACTCTTTTGTGTTAGCCATCTCCTGCTTAAACTCTTCAGACTCCATATCTATTTTTATCATCATATTATCACCCTAATTATATATTTTATAAAATAATAGATAATTTTTGTTAATTTACCCTTAATCATAGTTTCTAATTTAGTTTAGTTATATTATAATATTTTATGAATATACTAGAACAAATTTATGAAATCAGTTTTGAAAAAGTTAACTTTTTAGAGAGAAAAGAAGCTATTTTTGAAGAAAACACAATTCTACTTGGACCCCCTAAATGTGGTAAAAGTTACTTAATATATGACTTTTTATCAAAATATGATACTTCAAAATATATATACATTGATTTTGATGAATACAAAAATAGTGACATAGATATTATAAAAAATCTTGATCTATTTATAGAAAAAAATGCAATAGAGGTTGCTGTTTTAGAAAACTATAAATTTAACTTTGATTTACCAAAAGTAACAAATACTATTATTACTACTAATATAAATAAAACAATTGAAAATTTTACCACACTTTATTTAAAACCTTTAGATTTTGAAGAGTTTATATTATTTGATACAAAACATCAAAATATAGCAAATAGTTTTAATAGCTTTTTAAAATATGGAAACCTACCTGAGATAATTGATTTTGTCGATACAAAGAAGGTAAAAAGAAACTATGAGATATGTAAACTATACTGTGAAAATAAAATAGAGTATGAGATACTTTTTTTACTTATTAAATCTTCTGGTGAAAAAAAATCTATTTTTCAACTTTTTAATCAACTAAAAAAAACAACTAAAATATCAAAAGATAAGTTTTATGAGATTTGTGATAATTTCGAATTTAATAACATTGTATTCTTTTGTAAAAAATACGAACAACCAAAAGCAGTAAAAAAGATTTTTATTTTTAATCATGCTCTTATGGATATTGTTTCATACAATAAAAACTTTACAAATCTTTTTACTAATATGGTTTTCTTAGAATTAAATAAATATCAAAATGAAGTATTTTATCTTGATAATATTGATTTTTATATACCCAAAGAGAATAAAATAGTATTATCTATACCATTCTTTAATAATATAATTATTGCAAATATAACAAAAAAACTATTACCAATAATAGAAAAACAAAATATACAAGAGCTATTTATAATAACTGTAAGTAGTGATCAAGAGATTTATATAGGAGATTTAGAGGTGCAAGTTATGACATTTTATAATTGGGTGTTATCATCATGATAGATAAATTATGTGGTATAGATGAAGCAGGCAGGGGTCCATTTGCTGGTCCTTTAGTTGTTGCTGGTGTTATTTTAAAAAAAGAGATTAAAGAGTTAAATGACTCAAAAAAACTTACAGAAAAAAAACGCGAGAAACTATTTGATATAATCAAAGAAAATAGTTTGTTTCATATTGTTTTTACAGATAATCATACAATTGATCACTTAGGACTAAGCCTTTGTTTAAAAAACTCTATAGAAGAGATTATGTTGACTTTAAAAACCACAAATTACTTGATGGATGGAAATACAACATTTGGTATAGAAAATTTAAATTGTTTAATAAAAGCTGATGCAACAATTAAAGAGGTGAGTGCTGCTTCTATTTTAGCCAAAGTAAGTCGTGATAGATATATGTGTGATATATCTTCACAATATCCGCAGTATAGTTTTGAAAAACACAAAGGTTATGGTACAAAAGCACATACTCAAGCTATAAGAGAATATGGGTTAAGTGATATCCATAGAAAAAGTTTTAGAATAAAAGCACTAGAAGAGCCTACACTCTTCTAATACTTCAAATATTTATAAAGAAAACTTGCTTTTTAGTTTAAAGAAATAAACTATTGTTTTGTATTGTACAAATACAAATGGAAGCATCATAATAAAGTATGCTATTGAATATTTATCAACAACTCCATTCATCACTAATCCAAAATTTATAAAAAACATACCAAATACCATAAAAGCAACACCAGGACAAATTAAAGCAAACGATACAGGAGATTTTTTCTCACCATGAACAAACTCTTCAAAATAACCAAGCCTTTTCATAACACTAAATCCAAGAGCTCCAAATATAAGTTGTAATGCAAATACCAAACTAGTAAGTGTAAATAGTGACGCAGATGCTAATGTTTGACCGAAATGATGATCAAGACCAAAACTAATTCTTATAAATGTAATACCTAATAAAGTAAGTATAGGGATAAGAATCCATAAAGATGGACTAGCTTCACTACCAACTCCATGCTCAAACATATTATTAAAACCTAAAATAAGTTTAATTACTAATAATAAACTAGCAATTGCTGCAAAAAATATAGCACAAAAAATACCAATTGCGTTTATAGTAATATAGTGACTCATAGCCCCAGGTGCAGCAAATCCAACTGCTAACATACTAAAAGCAAAGATAGATACCATTTGAGAAAGATTATTGTTTTTAGTAAAATCAAAATCACCTGATGTTAGAAGTCTACTAAAATACTCCATAAATATTTTCAAGGCATAATAGCCAACAACTGCAAAACCAAGTAATGCTCCTGGAAATAAAAACTCTACTACTCCCCAAAGTCCTGGTACAAAAACTGCTCCAAGTACAAAACATACATTAATGGTCATTGCAAATGTCAAAGGTAATGCCATAAGTGTAACCTCTGCATTACTATTTCTCAAAGCATCATACGCTTTAGTTTCTTTAAAAGCTTTATACTGCTTTATATTCCAAAAAAGAAGTTTAAAGTGAAATATTGCAAAACCCACTATAAAAACAAGTGAAAAAGCTGTAACAAAAGTAAGCCAATCCCCTTTTAATAAAGCTGGCATAATTTGATCGTATATTGCCATAGGTGTCTCGTTGTGTGGTATTAGAAACATTAAGTACATATAAAATGATACCGATAAACCACCAGCTCCAAGTGCTGCTAAGAAATACATTGGTGAGTATTTTTCTTTTAACATTTTTTTCCTTTTAGTTATTTTTTTGAATGTTACCAAAACTAAGTATAAACAATAGTTAAGTGATTTACTAATATATTATTTTTTTTCGTTATAATTCTACAAATTTACAAAAAAGGACTAAAGTGAAAAAATTACTATTTTTAATTTGTAGTATAGTGTATCTGCATGCTTCAAACCCTACTGCAGTGTTACAAACAACTCAAGGTGATATAGAGATAGAGTTAAGAGCAGATATAGCACCTCTTGCTGTTGAAAACTTTTCAACACATATAAAAAGTGGATATTATGATGGTTTGATTTTTCATAGAATCATAAAAAGATTTATGATCCAAGGTGGAGATCCAACAGGTACTGGTCGTGGAGGTGAATCTATTTGGGGTAAGCCTTTTAAAGATGAGTTTACTAGTAAAGCGATGTTTAATAAAGCTGGTATTTTAGCTATGGCAAATGCTGGTAGAAATACAAATGGAAGTCAGTTTTTCATAACAACTGTAGCTACTCCACATCTAAATGGATACCATACAATTTTTGGATATCTAAAAGATAAAAAAAGTTTTAATGTTTTAAGAAAGCTAGAAAATGTAGAAACAGGATATGGTGATAAACCAAAAAGTAAACAAAAAATTATAAAAGCTTATATAAAATAGAATACAACTTCTAATTCATTAAAAAAGCCCACTTACAATAAAGTGGGCTTTTTTTATTTGCTGTATACTATAGTGATTTATATATGATAATTTGGAGACTCATTTGTTATTGTTACATCATGAACATGAGACTCTTTTAAACCTGCACTTGTAATCTCTACAAACTCAGCAGTATCTTGGAATATTTTAATTGTTGGACTTCCTAAGTATCCCATAGAAGATCTTAATCCACCAGCCATTTGGTGAATAATATCTGCTATATAACCTCTGTAAGGAACCATACCCTCAATACCTTCTGGAACAAGCTTATCAGCTGCTGTTCCCTCTTGGAAATATCTATCAGTACTACCTTTTGTCATAGCTCCAATTGAACCCATACCTCTATATGATTTGAATTTTCTACCATTACTAAGTATAACTTCACCTGGACACTCTTCAGTACCAGCTAACGCACTTCCCATCATAACACAAGATGCACCTACAGCTAAAGCCTTTGATACATCCCCACTATATTTTATTCCACCATCAGCTATAACAGGCACTCCATACTTAGCTCCTGCAGCAGCACATTCATCAATCGCAGAAATTTGAGGTACACCAACACCAGCTACTATTCTTGTAGTACAAATACTACCAGGTCCTATTCCAACTTTAACAGCATCAGCACCAGCTAAAATCAAATCTTCAGTCGCTTCAGCAGTTGCAACATTTCCAGCTATAACATCAACATCAAGTTCAGCTTTAATAGCTTTTACAGTATCTAAAATACCTTTTGAATGACCGTGAGCAGAATCAAGTACTAGTACATCACAACCAGCTTCAACTAAGGCAGTTGCTCTATCCATTTGCCCCACTCCAATTGCTGCAGCAACTCTTAATCTACCATGCTGATCTTTATTTGCATTTGGGTGTTCGATTTTTTTATTGATATCTTTTATAGTAATAAGACCTTTTAGTGTACCATCAGGATTAATTATTGGTAGTTTCTCTATTTTATGCTTATGCATAATATCAGCAGCAACCTCTAGTGTAGTTCCCACTTCACCAGTAATTAGTGGCATTTTTGTCATAATATCACCAGCTAATTGGGTAAAATCTTTTATAAATCTCATATCTCTGTTAGTTAATATTCCAAGTAAAACATTGTTTTTATCTACTACTGGAACTCCTGAAATTCTATAATCATGCATTATATTTTCAGCATCTTGTAAAGTTTGTTCAGGACTTACTGAGATTGGATCAATAATAATACCACTTTCACTTTTCTTTACTTTTCTTATTTGCATAACCTGAGATTCTATATCCATATTTTTATGAACAACACCAATACCACCAAGTCTTGCCATAGCAATTGCAGCTTGATACTCTGTAACTGTATCCATAGCGGCACTTACAAAAGGGATATTTAAACTAATATTTTTAGTTAATTTTGTTTCTAAACTTACTTCTTTTGGTAAAACTTCTGATTTTGCAGGTACTAATAGTACATCTTCAAATGTTAGTGCTCTTTTTCTTATTCTCATTTTTTATTATCCCTTTTAATTTTTTGTGTAATTTATATTTTTTTCTAAACTTAAAGCACCATCGAATAAAGTTTGTTCATCAAATGCTTTTCCTATAAACTGTAGTCCTATTGGCATACCATCACTATCATTTGATATAGGAAGCGATATAGCAGGAAGTCCAGCAAGATTTACAGATATTGTGTAGATATCACTTAAGTACATCTCTAAAGATGTTGCAAATGCACCAAACTTAGGAGCAGTTGTAGGTGCAACTGGATTTAATATAAGATCTGCATCTTTAAATATATTATCAAACTCATCTTTTATAAGATGTCTAACTTTTTGTGCTTTTATATAATATGCATCATAGTACCCGCTACTTAATACAAATGAACCTAACATAATTCTTTTTTGTACCTCTGGTCCAAATCCTTCTGTTTTTGTTTTTAAATATGTATCTTTTAAATTTGCAGCTTCAGCTCTATTCCCATATCTAATTCCATCATATCTACTTAAGTTTGCACTTGCTTCTGCTGTTGCAACTACATAATATGAAGATAAAATATTTTTTGTATCCATCATTGTTTTATGAACTATTGTATGACCTGCATCTTCTAAAGTTTTTATAGATAAGTTTATAGCTTCTTTTACTTCACTACTTGCTTCTTCTATAAAATTATCAATCACTGCAATAGTTAATTTTTTTGAATCATTAAGATTTGGTGCAATAGGTGTATATTCTACATTTGCACTTGTGGAGTCTTTTGGGTCATATCCACTTATTATATCATATAAAATTGCAGCATCCTCTACATTTTGTGTAATAGGTCCACATTGGTCAAGACTTGAACTATAAGCAGCAATTCCATATCTAGATACTCTTCCGTAAGTTGGTTTCATACCAACACATCCACAATAAGCTGCAGGCTGTCTGATACTACCACCAGTATCAGTTCCAAGTGCGGCAATAGCAAGTCCAGCTGCAACTGCTGCTGCACTTCCTCCACTACTTCCTCCTGGTACTTTTGTGTTATCTACTGGGTTTAATGTTTTTCCATAACAGCTAGATTCTGTACTACTTCCCATAGCAAACTCATCCATATTTGTTCTACCAAATGCACAAAGACCAGATTTATGTAAATTTTCTATAACGGTAGCATTGTATGGAGAGATATACCCTTTTAATATATTACTACTACAAGTAAGTTCCCAATTCTTAATATTTATATTATCTTTTATTGCAATAGGAATTCCTATTTGTGAACTTAAAACTTCACTGTTAGTAAACTGCTCAACATAAGCACCTAACTCTTTATTTTCTTTGATTTTATTAGCTAAATCTTCTTTTAGTGTTACAATCTCTTGCTCACTTAAACTCAATGCTTCTTTTAAAGTTATCAAATTTACCCCTAAGTTTTCTTTATTTAATATCATCTTATTATATCTTTTTTTTGCTATAAAGTGACTTAAAATAATTGTATGGTATTATGGCATTATGATTAAATATATATTTTCTTTTTTACTTTTTAATGTAATGTTAGTAGCAAACTCTAATAATTTTGACAACTCGTTTATTACAAAATATGAATATGGTAAAATGTTATACAAAAACCCAAGAGGTATTAGCTGTAACAAATGCCATGGAGATAATGCAAAAGGTAAAATTATATCCAAATTCATACATCTAAAAAACAAGATCAAATATAACTGTGTTATAAAATCTTCAGATATAACCAATATACCTTATGAGATTTTTGAAGCTACACTTGATCCTAAATTAGAAAAGATAAAGAAAAAATTTAACAAAAATCAAGTTTGTGAGAAACTCACATATGGGAATAGTATGCCAACCTATTTTTTTACAAAAGAGGAATTAACCTCTATATATTTTTATTTAGTCAATAAGGAAAAGTATGAATAGATCTTATTTAATGGTAGCAGGAGATAAACAAAAATTTCTTGATAAATTACCTTTTTTAAAATGTGATGTTGCAATGATAAACTTAGAAGATGGAGTATTTGATAAAACTTATGCTAGAGAGTTGTTAAAAACAAATTTTTCAAAACAACTTCTTAAGTTTAACAATTTAACAACAGTAGTTAGAATCAATGACCTTTGTAGTTGTGGGAAAGATGATATCATGGTTTTAAATATGCTTAAACCCAATGCAATAAGAGTTCCAAAAGTTAAAACTCTTGATGATGTAAAGCTTGCACTAGAATTAATAGATGAAGATATAGAAGTTCATCTTTCTATTGAAACTAAAGAGGCATTTGAAAATCTTTCATCGCTAAAACTAGACAAAAGAGTCACAACTGTTTATTTGGGTATTTTAGATCTACTTGAATCATTGGGGCTTCCGCAATCACTATTAACACTAAATAACCCTACCATTGAATATATTTTAAGTGAATTTTTAATAAAAAGTAAAATAGCTGGTTTTTATTGCGTTAGTTTTACATATCAAGATTATAAAAACACTAAAGAGTTTACTCTATGGGGAGAAAAAAGTAAACTTATGGGCTATACGGCAAAAAGTTGTATAAGTCCAACTCAAGTTGATATTGTTAATGAAATATTTAAACTAGATACAAAAGAGATAGAAAAAGCGTTATATATAAAAGAGATATTTGAGAAGCAGCAAGAATTAGGTTCTTCTGGATTTAGTGATACAAAATATGGTTTTATTGATGAGCCTATATATAAAGATGCACTTCTAATGTTGAATTTAAACAAGAATTAATCTAAAATTAGATAAAATCGCACCTCAATTTAAAACAAGGAAAACAAATGTTACAAGGTATACTTAGAGATAGTATCGTAAAACAATCTACAAAACAACTAAGACGAGATGGTTATCTAATTGCCAACATTTATGGAAAAGGTATAGAAAACATAAATGCTGCATTTAAAATAAATGATTACGTTAGATATTTAAAAAATAAAGAAAGTATCGCTTTTGATATTGATTTAGCTGGAACAACTTATAAAGTTGTAGTAAAAGAGTACCAAAAACACCCTATTACTGCTGCACTATTACACGTTGATTTAATGATAGCACAGCCAGGTGTTAGAACTGTTTATACAGTTCCTGTTACAACTGAAGGTATTGCTAAAGGTCTTAAAAATAAAGGTCTTTTATTTTACCATAGAGATAGAGTTGAAGTTAAATGTACAATTGAAAATTTACCAAACGCTTTTCATTTTGATGTAACAGATTTAGATACAGGTAACAACTTCTTAGTAAGAGATATTAAATTACCAGAAGGTGTTGAGTGTTATTTAGATCCAAGAGTACCAGTTGTTGGTATTATTAAAATTAAGTAATTAGAAAATATGTATTTAGTCGCTGGACTTGGTAATCCAGGTGATAAATATTCAAAAACTAGACATAATGTAGGTTTTTTAGTTATCGATGAGATAACTAAAAACTTACAAACTACAAACATAACAAATAATAATTTCCAATCAATAACACAAAAAAATAATTCAAATATATATTCAAAACCTCAAACATTTATGAATGCTTCAGGTGAGTCAATTTTACCAATCGTAGAGTATTATGATATTGAAAATAATAATGTTATAATAGTACACGATGATTTAGATCTATCTTTTGGAACTGTTAAATTTAAACTAGGTGGTGGTCATGGTGGTCATAATGGCTTAAGATCAATAGATAGCCATATAGGAAATGATTATATTAGGGTAAGAGTAGGAATAGGTAAACCAGAAGATAAGAAAGATGTAGCGAATTATGTTTTAAGTAACTTTTCTAAAGATGAGTTTACAAAACTTGATAATATAATACAACACTGTATAAAAGCGATAGCTGCTTTACAAAGTTTGTCACTAGAGGAAGTTCGGTCTCAATATACAATAAAAGGGTAGATTACTAATGAACATTTTAACTAAATATTTACTAACAAAGTTTATAAAATATTTTTTTATCATACTTATCTCATTGGAAATATTTTTTATTGGTATTGATTTTATACAAAATTTAAACTCGCTACCTAAGTCTGCAAATCTACAACTTTTATACCTATTTTATAATGGTTTTTTTACATTAACTATCACTTTACCCCTTTCTATAGTTTTTGCATGGATTATAACCATCACATATCTAATAAAAAATAATGAACTCGTAAGCTTTTACTCACTTGGAATTTCACAAAATAAGATATTATTACCAATTATATCAATATCAATGTTTCTTACAATAATACTTATCTCTTTACAAGCTACACCATTAGCATACTCTTATGAAGAGAAAAAGAAGATACTAAATAACCAATATTTTGTAAGTGAACAATCAAATATTTTTTTGAAATATAATGAATATTTTGTATATTTTAAAAAACTATATCCACTAGAAAAAAAAGCTACAGATATACATATCTTTAAAGTCAAAGACAATGACATTATTGAAACAATTGTTGGTAAAAAAGCATACTATCAAAATAATAAATGGTATGTTCTTGATACAAAGATCACTAAAAAACCTGAAAAGATTGATTGGATAAACTCAAAACTAGTTGTATCTGAAGAGAAATTTTTATTTACTTTAGAGGGCTTTGAACCAAAGATTATAAATAATGTTTACAAAGCAAATGTACAGTTCTCAATAATTGATGCTATTTATACAATTTTGCTATTAGATAATCAAGACTTCAATACAAATAAAATTAAGGCAATTTTATACTCTCAAGTTTTTACACCTTTTTTTATTTTACCTATTATTATATTGGTGTTTATTTTTAGTTCTGCTAGTAGTAGGTTTTTTAACACAGCTACTTTTGTATCAAGTGCAATTTTTTTCACCCTATTTATTTGGGGATTAATGTTTTTATTACAAAAGTTAGCTTTAGGAAGTATTGTTTTAGCAGAAGTTGCTATAATACTACCACTTGTAATATTATTTATTATTAGTTACTATTTATATAATAAAAGAGTAAATTAAATGTCTGAAAAAATAAAAGCATATGGCATATGTGTTTATAAAAAAATGCCGCACCTTACAAAACTACTATTGTGTAAATCTGTTAACAGTAAAGATAAATGGGGCTTTTTAAAAGGGTGTGAAATAAACTCTGAAACAAAAAGAGAAACAGCTTTAAGGGAATTTTTTGAAGAGAGTAGTATAGAGGTTGATATAAATTATCTTGAAACATATTTTGAGCAAATCAATAAAGATAAAGATATTGGAATATTTTTAGTTAATTACAATAATATAGAAAATGTCTATAAATTTTTTGAAAATGATAAACTACACAACCACTGTTTATCGTGGGAAAACTCTAGAGTTGAATTTTTTGATATAAAAAAAATACCTAACATTAAGAAAAAACAATATAAAATAATGAATAGTATTATTCAATATTTAAAAAAGGACAATTAAAATGTCAATTGCATCAAATAAACCATCAATAAAGATTTTAGGAGCATATGGCGGAAAAGCTACAAATATGCAGCTTACATCATTACAATTATCAAAAGAAGTTGTCTTAGATGCAGGAAATATTTTAGAAGGTCTTGGAAATGGTATGCGAAATATTAACCATGTATTTATTACCCATTCTCACTTAGACCATATAAATGATATTGGTTTCTTGATTGATGCTACATTTGATGGTAGAACAGAATCTTTAAAAATTTATGGAAGAGAAAAAACACTACAAGATATTCATAATCATATTTTAAATTGGGATATATGGCCAGATTTCACACAAATAAATCTAATAAATAGTAGTATTAAAGCAGTTGAACTTATACCTATTAAATTAAATGAAGTTATAGAAGTTGATGGTTGTAAAATAAAAGCTATAAAAAATAATCATACAATTTCAAGTAATGGCTACGTAATAGAGAAAGAAGGTAGTGCTATATTATTTACTTCTGATACTTATTGTTGTGATACAATTTGGGATGAAGTAAATAATAATACCAAAATTTCTGCAGTTATTATTGATGTATCATTTCCATCAAGAATGGCACAATTAGCATATGATAGTAAACACTTAACACCTTTATTATTAGAAGATGAATTAAAAAAATTAAAAAGAGATGATATAGCTATACATATAAATCATATAAAACCATCTTACAAAGTTGAATTAGTAAAAGAGCTTATAAAAGCAGATATTCTTTTAAATGATGGAATGATACTTGAAGCTCAAGATGTTGTAGAATTTTAATGAATTTCAAAAAACATTTTAAAAAGTTTTTTATCTATTTTTCTGCTATAGCCCTAATCTCTATTGGTTTATCACTACTTTACTCATACATACCAAAAACTCTTGAGTCTTTTGATAATAGGCTTAGAGATTATATGTTTATTATAAGAGGAGAGGAACCTGATAGTAAAAATGTAGTCATTATTGACTTAGATGATAAGTCACTAAAAAAAGTTGGTCAATGGCCATGGAGTAGAGATATAATTTCTGATATGTTAGTTAATTTAACTAATGCAGGTGTTGGTCTTATTGCATTTGATGTTGTTTTCGCAGAAGAGGATAGAAGTAATCCTATCAAATTAGTTAAAAAATTAAACTTAGATACTAAAGATCAAGAGATACCTGATTATGACTATATATTTGCAGCAACAGTATCACAAACACCTACAATATTAGGGTATCAATTCCAACTTACTAGTGATAAATATATGGATATAAAAGCACCTACTATTCCAGCTATTTTTATAGAAAAAAATAGAGATGACTTTAATAAAGAGATGGTTATAAAAGCACATGGTACAATCTTAAATATACCATTAGTTCAAGACAATGCATATTCAAGTGGTTTTTTTAATAATGTACCTGATGAGTCAGGTATTGTAAGAAGTGTACCTTTAATTATAAGATATGATGATCAACTCTACCCTTCTCTTGCCTTAGAAATAATTAGAACAATAAATGATAAAAGAAAAGTTTATGTAAACTACGATGATAATGGTGTGTCAAATATAGAAGTTGGAGACTTTTTAATACCAACAGATAGATATGGAAGATGTATAGTAAACTTTAGAGGTGGGGAAAAGAGTTTTCAATATATAAGTGCATCCGATATTATTGATGGTACTTTTGATCCAAAAGATATAGAAGGTAAAATTGCAATAGTAGGGACAAGTGCCGCTGGATTACTCGACTTACGAGCTACACCATTTGAATCTGTATATCCAGGAGTTGAAGTACATGCAAATGTTATTGATAATATATTAACAGAGAATTTTATTACTAAACCATCTTGGATTGATGGTTTAAATATTTTACATATATTTATCTTGGCATTCATTTTATTATTATTAGTTGCTTATCTTCCACTTTGGTTAGCACTTATATTTATTGCTGCTATATTTACAGCTGATATGTATCTAATATTTATAGTGTTATTTGAGCATGGATTAATTTTAAATATATTGTTTCCAATTTTAACTATATTTGCTTCTGTTATATCAGCTATGACTTTAAATTATTTTCTTGAAACTAAACAATCACAAGCCATAAAAGGTAAATTTGCTTCTAAAGTATCAAAAGAGGTTATGGAGTCTTTACTATCAAATCCAGATGATAATACTTTCTCAGCTATGCAAAAAGAGGTTACAGTATTTTTTAGTGATGTCAGAGGCTTTACAAATATCTCAGAGTCAATGCCTGATGCTAATACGCTTATTTTATTTTTAAATGAATATATGGATCCAATGACAGATATCATTATTAAAGAGAAAGGGACTGTTGATAAGTTTATTGGTGATGCAATTATGGCATATTGGAATGCACCAGGAGATGTACCAGATCATGCAGAAAGAGCTTTGTTAGCAACAATGAAACAGCTTCATATGCTAGATGAATTAAATATAAAAATAAAAGAGGATGGTAGATTTGAAGATGTTGTAAAGATGTCTGAAAAAAATGGTATTGACCCTATTGATATTGGTATTAGTTTAAATACAGGAGTTGCTGTTGCAGGGGAGATGGGCTCTAGTCAAAGAAGTGACTACACGGTTATTGGAGATCCAATCAATTTAGGTGCAAGATTAGAATCACTTTGTAAATACTATAATTCAAAATGTAATATATCAAATTTTACAAAAGATAAATTAACAGGTGATTATATATTTAGATTTCTTGATTTGGTTACAGTAAAAGGTAAAAGTGAACCTATTGAGATATGGCAAGTTATTGATTATGACAGAGATGAAAATTTACATAAATTATACCATACAACCAAAGCTAGGCTATTTGAAGAATTAGAAATTTACAATAAAGCTATAAAACTATATAAAGAAGCAAACTTTAGTGAAGCTATTATTTTATTTCAAGAATTAGAATCATGGAAAGACAAATCAAATAAAAATATATATAAAATATATATAGAGAGATGTGAACACTATATAGAAACTCCACCTATAGACTTTAATGGAGTATTTATTCATACTTCAAAGGGGTAAGAACAACCTCTTTTCCCTTTATTTCTCTAGTTTTTTATTCATCTCCATAACTTTTTTGGAAAGTATTTTACTAACATTTTTATAAAACTTAGCAAATGCTAAAGGAGTTAATTCCTCATTTGACTCTTTTATATTAAAAGATATAAGAATAACTCCAGATTGACCTGCTTTTGCTGTTGCAGTTCTAGGCTCCCCTATTAAAGCTCTCATCTCTCCAAATAACATTGCTTTATCTAAAGTTGCAACAGTCATTGGTTTTAGTGTATCATGATTTAAAATATCTATTACAACACTACCTTGTATTAAAAAATACAACTCTTTATTATCTCTTGCTCCCTCTTTAAATATTATCTCTGAAGATGCAAATTTTCTAAATCTAATATTAAAAACTATATCAGAGATCTCTATCTCTGTTAAACTATTAAAAAACTCTACACCTTTTCTTACTTTTAATAGTTGTTTAAGAGCAGGATTTGTTATTTCCATAAATTATTTCCTTTATTATGTATTTACTATATTAAATATAAATTTTGCACCGTTTTCTACATTTTCTACATCTAAATCACCATTATTTTTTTGTGCAATTTGTGTAGACATATAAAGACCAATACCAGTACCTTTACCTTCCTCTTTTGTCGTGACATTTGCTTTAAAAATATCATCAATTACATGTTTAGGGATTCCACCTGCATTATCAGTAATCTCAATAGAGTTAAAACCTTTTTTTTCAAGTATTTCAAATATTATTTTTCTATTTTCTATATTATTACTTTTAAATGCATCTCTTGCATTACTAATTAAATTAATAAAAACATGCTTAACCTCATTTACTATTACACTAAACTCTAAAGTTTTATCTCCTATAACTTCAGTTTCTATACCGTATGACTGTATATCATCTTTTAATAATACTAAAACAGATTCTATTAACTTAGAAATATTTATATTCTCTTTGGGTTTATCTGGTCTTAAAAATGATCTAAACTCATCAAGTGTAGATAATAGGTGTGAAACTTGTTCTTGAGTCTCTTTTGCAAGTTTTAACAACATATCATTATCAATATCAAAGTCAAAGTTCAAGTTCATCTCTAACTCAGATGCTCCAATATTTATCACATTTAATGGTTGTTTCCATTGATGGGCAATAGCATCTATCATCTCTCCCATAGCTGCCATTTTTGACTGTTGCATTATTAATTTATCTTGTCTAAATTTATTTATAGCAACAGATGCTTGAGATGCTAAAGAGTGAGCTAAATTTTCATCTTCAGTAGTAAATGGTAAAATTTCTTTTGTATAAATATCTAGTTTATTAATTAATTGTAAAACACCAACTAGTGTGTCATCATCCCCAATCATTGGTATTACAAGCATAGATTTAGACTCATAACCTGTTTTTTTATCAAATGCTTTTGTTCCAGAAAAATCAAATGATTTATTATTATAAACATCATCTATTTTGATTATTTTTTTCTCTAAAGCACATCTAACTGAAACCATATTATTGTTTTCTTCTTTTATCTCTAAATAGTTCCACACAGCATCTAAGTCTTCACTATCGTTTTGTACTATATTCAAAGTGTCATTTAATACATGTTTAAATGTAAGTTTGTCGCCATATACAATATATATAGTTCCCCCATCAGCATTTGTAAACTCTTTGATATTTAAGAGTATATTTTCAAGTATTGATGAAACATCTTTTTGTGTTGCTAGACTAACGCCAATAGAATTAAGTTTACTAATTGTTGTCATTTTTTGTATATTTGATTCATTTAATGATTCAATATATTTTTTTAATTCTAAATTTTCTTTCTCTAGGTCGGTCATTTATACAATCCATAAATTAATTATTTTTATCATTTTACTATAATTTTTCTTAAATAGTTATCTAAGTAAAATAATACAATATATACTAAGGTATAATAAAATTAATAGCTATTTATGTTATAATTAAGAATTAAAAAGGGGTTTGTAATGAAAAAATATTTGCTGTTATTACTAGTACCTATATTATCATTTGCTAATATAGGTAAGGTTACTGTTGTTAAAGGTGATGTAAATCTCGATAGAGATGGTCAAAGTATAAAGGTTACATCTGGAACTATACTAGAGAAAAAAGACTTTATTAAAACAAAAAAGAACGGAAAAGTTCAAATTGTATTTACAGATAATACAATATTCACAGTTGGTAAAAACTCAACTTTAGATATCGCTGATTATTTATATGATGAGTCTCAACCTAAAAAAAACAAAGTACAACTTAATGTTTTAAAAGGTGCTTTTAGTTCTATTACAGGTAGAATTGGAAAACTTAATAAAAGTAAATTTAAACTTAAAACAAAATCTGCTTCAATTGGTATTAGAGGTACTATAGTAAAAGCAGATCAAGAAAATATTATGTGTACAGAGGGTGCTATATCTGTTACATCAAATAATGGAATAACTGTAAGAGTTGAATCAGGTTACAAAACCAATGTATCTTCAGGAGTACCAGCTGAACCAGAAATAATAAAAGAGGGTGATGAACAACTTTTAGATTTAGAAGTTACTCTTGAAGCTAATGAAGAGGTAAAGGTTGAAATTACAGACAATGATGTAAAGATTGTCCCTAATGATCCTAATGAAGATACAAAACAAGTAACTGAACAAGCTACCACAACTGAAATAAAAGATATTGTAACAAAAAATATTGTATTAGAGGGTAGAACAATAAATAGTGAAGGTCAACAACAATTATTAACCATAGATGCTCAAAATATCAAAGATGATCTAACTATAGAGGGTCAGGATGCTGTTATGACAGATAATAGCGGAAATGAAATCAAAAGTGCTACAGATGATACTATTACATGGGGTTATTGGGCAACTGATTCTTCTAAAAAATGGGTAGCAGGACAAACTACTCAGGTACAAGTTTTAGATTCACTAAGAGATGATTCAGCAACAGTTGATGCTACATATAAAGGTCAAGTTATGGGTACAGTAAATGGTACAGATGATATAAAAATTGATACTAACAATGAAGTAAATATGAATTTTAAACTTGGTGGTGGTGAAAATAAAATGGATGGAGACATAAAGTTTGATACACAAGCTGGTCAAGCTTGGAACTCTAGTTTTGATGGTACAACATCTGGTAATACATTTACAAATACTACAATTAATGGTACTAGTGATGATAAAGCAATACAAAGTGGTAGTGTAGATGGTACATTTTACGGTGATAATGCACAAGCTGTAGGTGGAACATTTGAACTAAACACAGAAGCAGATAAAGCAACAGGTGTATTTAAAGCTACAAAATAGTTAAACTAAAGTATAATCTAAACATGAAAAGTCTTATAACTATTTTATGTTTATTTTATACATATTTAAACTCTTATGAAATATCTTCAAAAAATATTAATATTAATAAAAAAGGTGTTGTTTTAGCAACATTTAAAAATTTAGGTAATGCCAAAGAAGTTTCTGATAAATTTTATAAGTATGATACATTTATAAAAGAAACAACTACAACAAAAGTACCTTATTACGTTGTTTTTGCTGTTAATATTGATAAAAAAAATCTTAAAACCACACTAAAAAAGATCAAAAAGAGATCAAAAAGTGCATATATAACATCTGATTCAAGAATAAATCAATTATCTAAGACTCCTATAAAATTAAGTAATAAACAGGATATTACTAATACTACAAAACTAAAAATTAAAAATGAAGATAACATTGACCCAACAAAAAAATCATTAACTATTGCTTTCGCTAAAACTAAATCTGAAGCATTATCTATCTCTGATAGTTTAAAAAACTATGATATATATATTAGAAAATCTACTTCAAAAGTTTCTGATGAGTATATAGTTTATATTGTTAATATAAAAAATTCAAAATTCAAAAATTTATCAACTAAAATAAAAAGTAAATATCCTAATTTGGATGAAACATCTAAGTTTAGAGTCAATTATTTTAAAAAAAATCATACTAAAAATAGTATATTTTTACCTAAAACTACAATATCTCAGAATATTAACAATAATAAAAAAGTGTTAGTTGTAAATGAGATAAAAAAAGTTAAAAAAAATACTATTACAGATACAAGATATCAAGATGCAAAAAAATTATTTAATAATAAAGAATACCAAAAAGCGATAAAAATATTATTAGAACTTTTAAATGAAACTCCTAGTAACACTGCTGTGAACTTTTATCTTGGTAGATCTTATTATATGATACATGACTATGAAAAAGCTAGTGCTTCTTATGAGAGAATCACCATAGCAGATGAATCTCATCTAAGAGGAAGATTAGAGTTGGCTCAAACTTATTTAATGCTTGGATTAAAAGATGATGCTATTGATAGTTTTAATTTAGTATTAAAAAATGACATTCCTGAAACTGTAAGAAAAAACATAAATAACAAAATTAAAAATATCAACTCTCAAAAACAAAAATACTCATTTAATGGTTTTGTAAACTTAGGTATAACATATGACAACAATGTCAATAACACAACAATGACTAAAAATTATACTGTTAATAACTATGAAGTAACAAGTAAAGATATCTATAGTGATACAATTTTAAATACATTAGTAAATGCTAACTATTATTACAAATTAAATGATTCATTTATATTTGAAAATAAGTTTACTTTTATAAATCAACTTTTTATAAAAGATTCAAAAAGACTAAATACAAGTGACTCAAGTATCAATGTTGAACAAATCAATCAAGAAGATAAAAAAGAGATGAGTTATATTAACAATAACTTATCTTTTTCCAATATAAAAAAGAGTGATCTTCTTACTTATGGAATTGATTTTTCAACTATAGAGTTAGCAAAAAAACCTTATTTAGATATATATGGTTTATTTGTAAACCATCAAAAAAGATACTTCTCAAAAATAACTTTTTATACATCACTTAAATATTTTAGAAAGAAATATGATACAGAGTATGAAAACCTAAACTCAAATAATATAAATATAACAATAGGACAAAGCTATCCATCTGATTATTATGGTAATTTTAATTTAGTTTATTTATATACAAAAGAGAAAAGATTAGTATTTGATATTGATGCACCAGATAAATCATCGAATAGTTTTATGTTTGGACATAACTATAACATTACTGATAAATTAAGTTTAAATGAATCATTTTATTATTCTAAGATAGATGAAAAAAGTTTTAATCCAAGCTTTTACGAAACAATAAGAGAAGATAATCTATATAACATCTCACTAGGTTTGTCTTATAAAGTTACTAAAACAACAAGTTTATCATCAAATTATAAATATACAAAAAATGATTCAAATATTATCCCTTTTAATTATCAAAAACAAACTTTTGGGATTAATATCAAAAAAAGTTTCTAAATATATTCACTAAAATAAACATTAGTTTACTATTGAACCAACTTAAAATTAGCACTTATACACTTAATTTGCTAATTTGTAATAAAATTCATAAAACTACTTGACATTTAGAGACTCATCTGATATAATTTTATTAGCACTAGAAGATACTAAGTGCCAAATTAAATAAAATGGTTACAAATGATTAACAAAAAAGAGTTTTTATTGGATTCTATTATTCGAGCATATATTGAACACCTTGAACCAATAGGATCAGGGCAATTAAAATCTATGTATGATATATCTTATTCACCTGCAACTATTAGAGGTTACTTTAAAAAGCTAGGTGATGAAGGTTATCTTGCTCAAGAGCATTCAAGTAGTGGTAGAACACCAACTACTGAAGCTTTAAAAGAGTATTGGTCAAATAGATTAAATAAAAAACTTGAATTTGTTAACTATAATAGTTTAAATATACTTGCAAGACAATCAGGGTTGTCAGTATTTTTAAAAGAGCAACAAATACAAACACTAAATAGAGTTTTAAATATTGAAAATTTATATTTACTGCTAGAGTTTAGTTCATTTTCTATAACTATTAAGTTCAATAACGCTTTATACAAATTTCTAAGAGATATGGTAAATTTAGAAGCTCAGAGTATTCTAGAAGTAGCAAAGCAAGTAGGTGCTAGTGATCTTTTTAGGGAACTTGATAAATATCTTTTTAATAAAGATTTTGAGATTATCAATATAAAAGAGTTTTTAAAGCTTTGTGTTGATTATAACTTAAATGAAAGAGATATAAACAAGTTCTTAAATGGGAATATAATGGATGCACTAGAAAGTGGAGTTTATTATCATGGTGATTATGGATTAAAACAAATTTTACCACATGAATATGTAGGAATTGTACATGATATAGTTATAAATAATAAAAAATTTAAAATGTTAGTTGTAGGGTTGTTATCAAAAGATTATGAATATTTTTATAAAGGGATTAGTAAATGAGCGAAGAAAATAAAGAAGAAGTTCAAACGGAGGAGATGACAAATGAAGATACTAAGGTATCTTCAGACTCATCGAGTGTTATTAAAGAGACTACTGAGGTTGAAACAGAAGTAGTTGATACTGAAAAGTTTGCTTCACTTGATGAAGAGTTTAAGGCAAAGATGGAAGCTAAAGTTGCAGATGCTGATGCTCGTGCAAAAGAGGCTGAAGATAAGTTTTTAAGAACACACGCAGATTTTGAAAATATCAAAAAAAGACTTGAAAAAGAGAAATATAGTGCAATAGACTATGCTAGTGAAAAGTTTGCAAAAGATCTTTTAGCTCCAATAGATGCTTTACAAATGGCAATTTTAAGTACAAGTGCTGATATACCAGCAGAAGATTTAGTTGAAAAGCTAAGAGAGGGTATAGAACTTACAGTTAAAGCATTTAATAAAGCATTTGAAAAACATGATATTAATGAAGTTGAGTATGATCAATTTAATCCAGACCATCACAATGCAGTTATGAAAGCAGATAGCCAAGATGTGGAATCAGGACAAATTGTTATGGTTATGCAAAAAGGTTATACTTTTAAAGATAGACTTCTTAGAGAAGCTATGGTTAGCGTAGCCAACTAAAAGTATTTATTTGTCCGTAAAGACAATAAACTAATAAAAATAAAGATTAAAATTAAAACTAAAATATAAGGAATAAAAATGAGTAAAGTAATAGGGATAGATTTAGGAACAACAAATTCATGTGTATCAGTATATGAAGGTGGAGAAGCAAAGATTGTAGCAAATAAAGAGGGTAAAAACACTACTCCTTCAATCGTAGCATTTACAGATAAAGGTGATGTATTAGTTGGAGATCCAGCAAAAAGACAAGCGATCACAAATCCAGAAAAAACAATATATTCAATTAAGAGAATTATGGGTCTAATGATGGATGAAGAGCATGCAAAAGATGCTATGGATAAAGTTGGGTATAAAATTGTTAATAGAAATGGTGCAGCAGCAGTTGAGATTGATGGAAAAACATATACTCCTCAAGAGATCTCTGCAAAAATACTAACAAAACTTAAAACAGATGCTGAAGCTTATTTAGGTACAACTGTAACGGATGCTGTTATAACTGTACCTGCATACTTCAATGATGCACAAAGAAAAGCAACACAAGAAGCTGGTACTATTGCTGGTCTTAATGTATTAAGAATCATCAATGAGCCAACAGCTGCAGCACTTGCTTATGGACTTGATAAAAAAGGTGAAGAGAAAGTTATCGTTTATGATTTAGGTGGTGGTACATTTGATGTTACTGTTCTTGAGATTGGTGATGGTACATTTGAAGTACTTGCAACAGATGGAAATGCTTTCTTAGGTGGAGATGACTTTGATAATGTTATCATTGATTGGTTAGCAGAAGATTTCAAAACAGAATTTGGAATAGATTTAAGAGATGACAAAATGGCACATCAAAGACTTAAAGATGAAGCTGAAAAAGCTAAAAAAGAGTTAAGTGCTACTGCTGAAACAGAGATAAACTTACCATTTATCACAGCTGATGCAACAGGACCAAAACACTTAGTGAAGTCTTTAACAAGAGCAAAATTTGAAGCTATGACAGAAGATTTAGTTTCTGAAACATTAGATCATATCAAAGTTGCTATGAAAGATGCTGGTTTAGATAACGATGAAATTGATGAAATTATCATGGTTGGTGGATCTACTAGAATACCAAAAGCTCAAGAAGTTGTAAAAGAATACTTTGGAAAAGAGTTAAATAACTCTGTTAACCCTGATGAAGTTGTTGCTGCTGGTGCTGCTATTCAAGGTGGGGTGCTTAAGGGTGATGTTAAAGATGTACTTTTACTAGATGTTACTCCTTTATCTCTTGGACTTGAAACTTTAGGTGGAGTTATGACTAAGTTAATTGACAAAGGAACTACAATCCCTGTTAAAAAGTCACAAGTTTTCTCAACAGCACAAGATAATCAACCAGCAGTTTCTATTGTAGTTGGACAAGGGGAGCGAGAATTTATCAAAGATAATAAAAACTTAGGTCAATTTGAACTTTCAGATATCGCACCAGCTCCTAAAGGTCAGCCACAAATTGAAGTAACATTTGATATTGATGCAAATGGTGTTTTAAATGTATCTGCTAAAGATAAGTCAACTGGAAAAGAAAACAAGATTACAATTTCTGGTTCATCTGGACTTTCTGATGATGAGATTGAAAAAATGGTAAATGAAGCTGAAGCAAACAAAGAAGCTGATACTAAGAAAAAAGAAGTAGTTGAGACTAAAAATCAAGCAGAAGCTATGCTTCACCAAACTAAAAAATCTTTAGAAGAAAATAAAGGTGTAGTAAGTGAAGAGGAAGAGCAAGCAATTGTTGATGCAGCAGCAGCTTTAGAAGAGATTTTAAAAGATGAAGCAACAACAAAAGAGCAAATAGAGGAAAAGTTAAAAACTCTTACAGAAGTTTCTCATAAATTAGCAGAAGCTATGTACAAAAAAGAGGGTGGAGATCCTGCAGCTGCTGGTGCTAACCCTGCTGATGCTAAAAAGAAAAAAGATGATGATGATATCATTGATGCAGAGGTAGAGTAAAATCGTAGTGACTAAATGTCACTATTATT
>JAYEMI010000047.1:0-33291 GCA_034718015.1 Campylobacterota bacterium
GATAAAGTTTTAGAGATAAAAGATGAAGTATTTGTTCAAGATAGTATAGTGTTAGCAATAACAGTAAATGGTAAAAAAAGAGGTGAAATAGAAGTATCACCTGATGCTTCAAAAGAAGAGATTCTAAATATGGCAAAAAGTAATGAAAATACTAAAAAATGGTGTGAAGGAAAAGAGATAATAAAAGAGATAGTAGTGCCAAAGAAACTTGTAAACTTAGTAGTTAAAGGTTAACAAATATTGACAAATAGAATATTATTTTTTATTTTCTTATCTATTTCAATTTTTTCAATAATAGGTTGTGGTTATAAACCTACAACTTATTACGCAAAAGATGAGATAAAAGGTAAAGTGTTTGTAGATACACCTATAGATATTTTTAATACAAAAAACTCTATCTTACTTAGAGATGCTGTAAATGAATTACTAATATCGAAATTTAATGTAACTTTAGTAAACAATAAAAGTAGAGCAGATATGTTAGTATCTGCAAAATTAAATAGCGTAACACATAAGGGTTTAGAAACATCTATTGATGGATATACAATAACATATAGAGCAATAGTTAGTATAAATTTTAGCTATAAGACTAATAGTGTTAATTCTTTCCATAAAAAAGTAACTTTATCAAATTATTACGATTATTCTGTAGATGAAGACTCTTCTATAAGTGATAAAAATAAACTGGATGCAGTAAAAATAGCTACAAAAAAAGCATTATCAAATATTTTTTCAAAAATAGCTATAAACTCAATGAAATAATAATGAACTGCTCAACTCTTGAAGAGTATCTGAATAATAAACCACTTTATTACGATAAGATAGATTTTGATGTAGTAAAAGAGTCATGGGATATTATATCTTACCATATAAAACTTCCATATGTTATTCATATAGTTGGAACCAATGGGAAAGGTTCAACAGGTAGATTTTTAGCTTCTTTTTTAAATCAATTAGAAAAAAAAGTTTTACATTATAGCTCACCACATATTTTAGAATTCAATGAAAGAATATGGATAGATGGATATAACTCAACAAATAATCAACTAGATTTTGCTCATGAAAAGTTACAATCAATATTAAATAAAGACCATTTAGAAAAATTAACATATTTTGAATACACAACATTAATAGCTTTAGTTTTAAGTCATAGTATGGACTATATAGTTTTAGAAGCTGGACTTGGTGGAGAGTTTGATGCTACAAATGTTGTTAAAAATGATTTAACACTTTTAACAACAATTGGATTAGATCATCAAGAGTTTTTGGGTGATAATATAAAAGATATAACTCTAACAAAAGCTAGAAGTTGTGATAAAGCTATGATTATAGGAAAACAACAAAATAGTGAAGTGATAAATCATATAAGAGAGTTGTTTAATACTACAAGAGAGATTATATCAATCGATGAGCAAGAAGATATTAATTTGGATTTTTATAATAAATCTTTACCTTTTTATCTTCTTGACAATCTTAAACAAGTGTTTTGTTCGCTTAATTATCTAAATTTATCAATAACAAAAAATTTAGAACTACCAAAGTTATTTGGAAGATATGAAAAATTAACAAATAATATAACTATTGATGTAGGGCATAACCCATTAGCTGCATTGGCAATATCTAAAGAGCTTACAAAAGAGAATAAAAAAGTTTTACTCATATATAATTCTTACAAAGACAAAGACTATGAAAATGTTTTAAGTATTTTAAAACCAAATGTAATAGAAGTACAAATAATAAATTGTGAAGAGTTGCGTATTGTAGAAAAAAAGACACTAGAAGATGTTTTAAATAGTTTTAATATAAAGTATAAAGATTTTAAGATAAAAGAGATGAAAGATGATATTAATTATCTAATATTTGGTTCTTTTTTAGTTGTTGAGGAGTTTTTAAAACAATACAATAGATACCCTAAAATAGATACCAAATAATAATTATGGTAAAATAAAAGTATTTATATATTAAAGGGTACAAATTGACATTTCGTGAGAAGAAAAAAAACAAATCTGGGGTATTATTTATATCGTTATTTATTATATGTGTAGCTGCATTTGCTTATGTATACTTATCTCCTGCATTTGAACAAAATAAACCAAATATCCAATGTGAAGATAAAATATATTGGAATTTAAAATCAAATTTAAATATACAAATAGATGATGAGAGTGGTATAAAATATTATAAAGTTACTTTTGTTGATGGACAAAAAGATATAGTATTAGATCAAAGTGTATTATCAAATATCCAAAAAAATTTAACTCTAGAGATAAAACCGCCAAAACTTGATATGTTTTATAAAGGTATTGATGTAAAAGTACAAATTGAAGTTGTTGATAATAGTAAATGGAATTTTATGGAAGGAAATAAAGCCATAAAAACTATTGATATAAAAGTAGATACAAAAAAACCAGTTGCTAATGTTTTAGCAAATTCAAGATATATTCAAAGAGGTGGTAGTGCAGCTGTTGTTGTAGAGGTAAAAGATGATAATTTAAAAGAGATGTATATATCATTTAATGATGAAAAGAGATTCAAACTAACACCATATTATAAAGAGAATTTTTATGTAGCACTTATAGCTTGGCCTATTGATTTTGAAGAGTTTAATAGAGTAAATTTGGTTGCTATTGATAAAGCTTCAAATAAAACAACTACAAAAGTACCTTTATATATTCAAAAGAAAAAAATTAAAATTGATAATATTCAACTAAGTGATCAATTTATAAAAAATATTAGCGCTAGTGTATTAGAACAAAGTGGTGAACCAATACCTCAAAAAGTTGAAGATATTTTTATATATTCAAATAAAGAGCTAAGAGCAAAAAATATAAAGACATTAGAGACTGTAGCTTTAAAAGCAATGGAAAATAAGCAAATAGATGAATTTAATATAAACTCTTTTAAAAGATTAAGGGGGTCTAAGACAGTTGCAGGATTCGCTGAGAGAAGACACTATTATTTAGGTGAAAATAAGATAAATGAAGCTTGGCATTTAGGTATAGACTGGGCAAGTGTTAGAAAAGCAACCATAAAAACATCAAATGATGGAGAGGTTGTATTTAAAGGTTATATAGGATTGTATGGAAATACAATAATAGTTGACCATACAATGGGACTAGCTTCACTGTATGCTCATACAAGTAGTCAAAATGTTGAAGTGGGACAGAAGATATCAAAGGGTAAAAAAATAGCAAATACAGGTTCTACAGGTGCTGTTTTTGGGGATCATCTTCATTTTGGTATTTTGATTCAAGGAGTTGAGGTAAATCCAATAGAGTGGATGGATAGAAACTGGATAAAAACAAGAATAACAAATATCTTGAAAAATGCAAAAAAACAAATAGATGGTAGATCATGAAACAAAGAACAATAAAAAAGAGTGTAGAGATTGTAGGGATTGGATTACATAAAGGTGTACCAGTTAGAATGACTCTTGAACCACTAAACGATGATATGGGTATAATTTTTTATAGAAGTGATGAAGCTGTTACAATTCCATTAACTCCTGAGTATGTAATAGATACAAAAATGGCAACAGTAATAGGAAAAGATGGTGTTATTGTATCAACAATTGAACATCTTTTATCTGCAATATATGCTTATGGAATAGACAACTTAAGGGTGGTTCTTGATAATGATGAGATACCAATACTTGATGGAAGTAGTGGTGGTTTTTGTATGTTACTGGATGAAGTAGGTATAAAAGAGCAAACAAAAAGTAAAAAAGCACTTTTAGTAAAAAAAGAGGTTGAAGTAAAAATAGATAATAAATTTGTAAAACTAAAACCATCAAATCATATTATTTATGATTTCTCAATAGATTTTGAACATCCAGCAATAGGTGAACAGGATTTTAAATTTGATTACTCAATAGAAGAGTATAAGGAAAATATAAGTCGTGCTAGAACATTTGGATTTTTACATGAGGTTCAGTACTTAAGAAGTATAGGTTTAGCTCAAGGTGGAAGCTTAGAAAATGCAATAGTACTAGATGATCAAAAGATTTTAAATCCAGAAGGCTTAAGATACGATGATGAGTTTGTAAGACATAAAATACTTGATGCTATTGGAGATATGTCTTTACTTGGATATACAATGATTGGTGAGTATAATGCACATGCAGGGAGTCATCATCTAAATCATCTTTTAACAAAAAAACTATTAGAGTCAAAAGATAATTATGAAATTGTAGAACTAGATATGGTTCAAGATGAGGTAAAAGTACTTCAAAAAGCATATGCTAAGGTATAAAGATTGTATAAAGTTTTAGTAATACCAATAGCAAGTCCTATATTAATAGGTGTATATGATAGCAAGGATAATTTAATACAAAAATACATAAAAGATGGTAAAACTAGTGATATATTACCAGACATTTTTAAAGATATTTTTTTTAAATACAATTTAACTTCTATCTATTATGTTAATGGTCCGGGGAGTTATATGGCGATTAAAGTAGCATATCTATTTTTAAAAACCATCAGTATTGTAAAGGATTTAGAATTAAAAGCAACAAATGGTTTTATTTTTAATCAAAATAGCCCTATAAAAGCTTTAGGTAAAAAATATTTTTTTAATACCAAAAATGATACAATTATAGTAGATTTTCTCAAAGAAGAGGACGAGATAAAAGATTTTTTATTGCCAGATAAAATTGATACAAATATATTTAATCAAAATAGTTTACCAAATTACAATTTACCTGCTATTAATTAAACAAGGAAAAAAATGAAAATAAGCGTACCAGCTACAAGTGCAAATTTAGGACCAGGTTTTGATACACTTGGTTTAGCGTTAAACATTAGAAATCAGGTGATTATTAAACCTGCTAAATTTCATAGCGTATCACTAAAAGGTGAAGGTTCTGATAATCCTAAGTTGAAAGACAACAATATGTTTATCTCAACATTTAACGATTTTTATCAAAATCTTAGTACAAAAAAACAACAGTTTAGGTTTGAGTTCTTAAATGAAATTCCCCTTTCAAGAGGATTAGGAAGTAGTAGTGCTGTTATTATTAGTGCAATTGCTTCAGCATATGCAATAGAGGGGATATCTCTTGATAATAAAAAACTATTGGACTTAGCATTAAGTTATGAATCACATCCAGATAATATTACTCCAGCAGTTATGGGTGGATTTACTGTTTCGACTGTTCATGAAAATGAAGTGTTTTTTATTAGAAAAGAGATACCTAATAGTTTAAAAGCAATTGTAGTTATACCAAATAGAGCAATATCAACAAATCTATCAAGAAAAACTCTACCTTTTAAATACAGTAAAGAGGATGCGATTTTCAATATTTCACATAGTTCACTTTTAACTGCTGCATTTATGAGTGAAGATTGGCGTATGTTAAAAAAAGCATCTAAAGATAGATTTCACCAATATTATAGAATGAAACAGATGCCAGAGCTATTCGCGGTACAAAAAGTAGCACTTAGAAATGGTGCATTAATGAGTACACTTTCAGGTAGTGGATCAACTTTTTTTAATATTGCTTATAACAAAGATGCGACAAGACTTGTAAAGAAACTTCAGGATAATTTTCCACATTTTAAGATATTTTCTTGTGATTTTGACAATAGTGGTGTAATTGTTGAAGATTAAGGGCAGTTTAGATAAAATGCTAAAATTACCAATAAGAACTTGTATCTCTTGTAGAGAAAAACAAGACAAAAAGTTATTGATGCAACTACAATGCAAAGATAAGAAATTAATTACATTCAGTGGAATAGGTAGAAGTTTTTATATTTGTGAAAACTGTTTATTAAATGAAAAAAAAGTTGAAAAAGCTTTGTATAGACACTGTAAAAATAAAGATGAATATATCGTACAACTAAAGGAGATATTAGCGAATGGAAGATAAAGTAAGGGTTTTTGAAATAGCTGAGGAGGCTGGTGCAACAAGTACAGAAGTAATTAAAAAAGCAGCAGAATTAGCAATAGTTTTAAAATCACCACAAACTGCAGTTTCTTTTGAACAAGCAGAAGCAATAGCTGATTATATAATGACAGGTAAAAGTAAATTATTACCAGAAACAAAAAAAGAAGTGAAAAAAACTCCTGCTAAAAAAGAGGAGATAAAACAAGAAACAACTGAAGATATAAAAGAAGAAGTTGTTAAAAAAGCTGAAAAGACTCCAAAAAAGAGTATAGAAAAAAATGAAATAAAACTTGTTCCAAAAAGAAAAGAACTAAAAATAGTTCAAAAGAAAAATATAGCAGTAGATGAACCTAAAGAGTCTAAAGTTATCTCTGAGCCAAAAGAGACAGCAAAGGTAGTTGCAAAAACTAAACCTGAAGTTATTCCTGAAATAAAGAAAGAGAAAAAAGTAGAAGCACCAGCTGTTCAAGAGGCAGTAAAAACTACACCAAAAGAGAATCTAGACGAAAATGGAAACCCAAAAATAACTCTTAAAAAAAGAGGTCTTACAATAGTTAAGAAAAAAAGACCAAAAATAGAGATACCTACAGGGAATGCAGCAAAAAAACAAAAACTTACATCAATGAGTGAATTATTTGGTGGATCTGATAATCTTAAATCAGACTATGTACCAAGACAGAGAAAACAAAAAACAAAAACTGCTGCAAAAGCTCACGAGCATGGAACTAAACTAAAAGTTGAAAGTGACACAGCAGAGTTTAAGTCAACAGAATCAATTTTAGGTGAAGAGGTTGTTTTACTTGATATGGGACTTATGGAAACTTCGAAATTTTTACAAGAAACTCCAAGACCAAAAAATATCAGAACAACAAAACCAAGTGCATTTGGAAATGTTCCAAGAGGACTTAAAAGAGGTAAAAAGAAAAAAACTTACAAAGCAAAACCAGTTGATGTAGAGATTACTGAAGTTACTATACCTGAAGATTGTAGAGTATATGAATTTGCAGAAAAAATAGGCAAAACTGCAGGTGATGTTATAGGTAAACTTTTTATGTTAGGTATGATGGTTACAAAAAATGATTTCTTAGGAAATGATGAAATTGAGATACTTGGTGAAGAGTATGGAGTTGAGATAACTATTAAAGATGAGCTTGAAGATGTAAACTATGTTGAAGATTATCATGAAGATGAAATTGATACTACAAATTATACCTCAAGACCACCTGTTGTTACAATTATGGGGCATGTTGATCATGGAAAAACATCTTTACTTGATAAGATTAGAAGTAGTAGAGTTGCAGCTGGTGAAGCTGGTGGTATTACACAACATATTAGTGCATACACAATTAATAAAAATGGTCAAGATATAACATTTGTAGATACTCCAGGCCATGAGGCTTTTAGTGCTATGAGAGTAAGAGGTGCTAGTGTAACTGATGTTATTATTTTAGTAGTAGCAGCAGATGATGGTGTTAAACCACAAACAATCGAATCTATAAAAGCAGCAAAAGCAAGTGGAGCTCCAATAATTGTAGCAGTGAATAAAATAGATAAAGAAACCGCAAATATGGATATGGTAAAAGCTGGTATGGCTGAACATGATATGACACCTGCTGATTGGGGTGGAGATATTGAATTTATTGGTGTATCTGCACTTAGTGGAGAAGGTATAGAGACTTTACTTGAAAATATTCTGATTCAATCTGAGCTTTTAGAGCTTCAAGCTGACCCAACTGCATTATCAAAAGCTACAGTTATAGAGTCTTTACAAGTTAAAGGTAGAGGACCAGTTGCTACAGTAATTGTTCAAAGTGGTACACTTAAAGTTGGTGATAACATTGTTGCAGATACAACATTTGGTAGAGTTAAAGCACTACTTGATGACCAAGGTAAACCTTGTAAAGAGTTAGGGTTAAGTAAAACAGGTCAAGTTGTTGGACTAAATGATGTGCCACCTACAGGTTCACATCTAGTTGCACAAAAAACAGCTGCAGAAGCAAAAGATATTGCTACAACAAGAGCAGAGCACGCAAGAGCAAAAGAGCTTAGTGCATCTACTAAAGTTTCACTTGATGAGATGGCTGCACTTATTGCTGAAGGTAAAATAAAAGCACTTCCAGTTGTACTTAAAGCTGATGCTGGTGGTTCACTTGAAGCTATTAAAGCTAGTTTAGAATCAATTAAAAATGATGAAGTAAAAGTAAAAATTATTTCAGCTGGTGTTGGTGGAATAACTGAGGCAGATATCTCATTAGCTGGAGCTAGTGATGATTGTATTATTCTCGGATTTAATGTAAGACCAACAGGAAGCGTTAAAACTAAGGCTAAAGCTGAAGGTATCGAGATAAAAACATATAGTATTATTTATGGTTTAATAGATGATATTAAAGCTACATTATCTGGTATGATGAGTAGTGTTGTTATTGAAGAAAATACAGGACAAGCTCAAGTTCTTGAAACTTTTGTTGTACCAAAAATTGGAACTGTTGCTGGTACAAAAGTTACAGATGGTAAAGTTGTACGTGGTGGATTAGCTCGTGTTATTAGAGATGGTGTTGTTATTTATACTGGTGCTATAAAATCATTGAAGAGATTTAAAGATGATGTTAAAGAGGTATCAAATGGTTATGAGTGTGGTATTATTTTTGAAAGCTTTAATGATATGAAACCAAATGACTATATTGAAACATTCATAGAGCATAAAGAAGAGCAAACTATAGACTAATGAATAATAAATCTATTAATTTACAAAGAACTCAATCTTTATTGATGGAGTTAATTCCAGAGGCTTTAAGTAGTCTCAATGATCCAAATATAAGATCTCTTACAATAACTGATGTTGATTGTAAGAATGGTAAATATGATGCAAAAGTTTATTATGATGGTAGTGATTATGATACAGTAGAATTAAAAGAGATAAGAGCAAGTTTACGAAAGTCAAATGGTAGAGTAAAATCATATATTTTAAACTCTACAGGCTGGTATAAGTGTCCAGATTTTACATATATTTTAGATGAAGATGTAGAGAAACATAAAAGACTTGATTCTTTGTTTGAACAAATAAAAAGCGCAAAAGAGTAAGTATGGAACTAGAAGAATCTATAAAGTTAGCAGTAGAAGGTGTAGGTTTAGACCTATACGATATAGTTAGTACAAAAGAGCATGGTACAAATATATTAAGAGTTTTTGTTACTTCAAAAGATGGAGTAAACCTTGATCAATGTGCGCATGCAAGTAGAATGATATCTCCACTACTAGATATAAATGAGCCAATGAATGGTAAATATAATTTAGAGGTAAGCTCACCTGGTATTGAGAGAAAATTAAAAACTTTACATCACTTCAAGTGTTCTATTGACTCTCTTTTAAAAATAAAAGATTACTCAGCTCAAAAACTAACAGGAAAACTTATCAAAGTAGATGATGATGGAACAATCACAATACTTGATAATGATAATAATGAACAAACTGTAAAGTTTGAAGATATATTATCTGCATCTACATATTTTCAATGGTAATTTAAATATATAATGGGTAATAAACATAGTCAATTTATGAAATTGGCTATCTCTAAAGCTTGGAAAAATCAATTTCATACATATCCTAATCCTGCAGTTGGTGCAACAGTAGTTTTAAATGGTAAAGTTTTAAGCGTACAATCACATGAAAATGCTGGAGAACCTCATGCTGAAGTTTTGGCTTTAAAAGAAGCATATCTTACTGTTTATTCAAATTCAAAACTAAAAGAGTTAATTAGCTCAGAAGAGATTCATCAGTTTTTAACTTTAAATCATAATGATTTTTTTAAAACATGTGAGATATATGTTACACTAGAACCATGTAACCATATTGGGAAAACTCCAGCATGTGCTATGCTTTTAGAATCAATTGGTATAAAAAAAGTATATATAGGTACACTAGATCCAAATAAAAAAGCCTCAGGTGGAGTTCAAAGATTAAGAGATGCAGATATAGAAGTTGATATTGGAGTTTGTAAGGAATTAACAGATGAGTTGTTATATCCATTTACACTTTGGCAAAAAAATAAATTTATCTTTTTTAAACTTGCAATGAGAATCGATGGTTCAATTGATGGTGGTTATATAACAACAAAAGAGTCTTTAGAAAAAGTACATGATATAAGAACTAAAATTGATTGTTTAGCAATAGGTGGAGAGACAGTACGAATAGATAGACCAACATTAGATGCAAGATTTGCAGTTATAAATAAAGCTCCAGATATATTAATATATTCAAAACAACAAGAGTTTGATAAAACAATACCTTTATTTGATGTAAAAAATAGAGAACTAACTATATCAAATGATTTTGATATTTCTAAATATAAGTTTGTAATGGTAGAGGGTGGATTTAATTTATTAAAATCAATTGAAGATAAAATTGATTATTTGTTATTGTTTATATCACATAAAAGTAAAAAAGAAAATATATTTGATTATAAAACTTTAGGTTTTAAAAAGGTATATTCATATAATATAAACGAATTTGATGAGATAGTATTTTTAAAAAGGATAACAGTTGGCAAGCTATGAATATGAGTTAGATGAAGAGTTAGAGATAAAAGAACCAAAAAAGTATAAAGTATTATTACTAAATGACGATTTTTCAACTATGGATTTTGTAATAGAAGTTCTTGTAAAAGTATTTAGAAAAAGTATTGGTGAATCTGAGGCTATAATGTTAGAAGTTCATAACAACAAAAAAGCTGTATGTGGGGTTTATACACATGAAATAGCTTTTACTAAAGTAGCCCAAGTTAAAACAATGGCAAGAAAAGCTGGCTTCCCATTAAAAGCAATAGCTACGCAGGAGTAAAACAATATGATAAATAAAGATTTACAAAAAGTATTTGGACATGCCGTAAACTATGCAAGAGCAAACAATCATGAATATATAACAGTAGAGCATATATTTGTATATCTTTTAAAAGAAAAATCAATTATTGATCTATTAAACGATATTGGCGTAAATATAGAGGAGGTTATTTCAAAATTAAAAGATTACATATTTAAAAATACACCAAAGTATCCAGAAGGTTTTGAAAGTGAAGATCCAATAGAAACAGTAGTATTATCAAATACAATAGAGCAAATGGTAGCACATATACAGTTATCAGGCAAAGAAGATGCTACTGTTGAAGATATGTTTGTATATATATTAAAAGATGAAAAAGCATATTGTACTTTTTTATTACACGAGCAAGGTCTACAAAGAGTAGATATTCTTGAAAATATTAGTCATAGTGACATTGAAGATGAGGAGTTTGATATAGATGATGACTTAGAAGATGAATTATCAAATACTCAAAAAAAGAACAAAACAGATGACACACCATTGTCTTTAAATAGTGTTGAGCTTGTAAGCATAGCACTTGAAGGTAAGATAGATCCAGTAATAAGAAGGGATAAAGAGATATCAAGAGTTATAGAGATTCTTGCAAGAAGAAAGAAAAATAATCCAATTTTATTAGGTGAAACAGGAGTTGGTAAAACGGCTATTGCTGAAGGGCTAGCACTTGAGATTTCACAAGATAATGTACCAGAATTTTTAAAAGATGCAAAACTATATTCACTTGATATGGGTTCTATGTTAGCAGGGACAAAATATAGAGGTGATTTTGAAAAGAAACTAAAAGCAGTTTTAAAAGAGGTTAGTAAGAAGAAAAATGCAATATTATTTATTGATGAGATTCACACAGTAGTTGGAGCAGGAGCAGTAGGCGGTAGTACTATGGATGCATCAAATATCTTAAAACCAATGCTAAGTAGTGGTAAACTAAGGGTCATAGGTGCAACAACGTATGAAGAGTATAGAAATGATTTTGGTAAAGATAAAGCTTTTAGTAGAAGATTTGCAAAAGTTGAAATAAAAGAACCCTCAATAGATGATTGTGTATTAATACTAGATGGACTAAAATCAACATATGAAAAGTTTCACAATGTAGAGTATTCAAAAGAAAGTTTAGAACTAGCAGCACAACTTAGTAAAAAATTTATTAATGATAGATTTTTACCAGACAGTGCAATAGATGTTATTGATGAAGTAGCAGCAACAGTAAAACTAAAAAAGAGCTCAAAAAATAGTATAAAAATAACTTCAAAAGATGTAGAAAATACAATCTCTAAAATAGCAAATATACCAGCAAAAACAGCTACATCTTCTGACTTGACACTGCTTAAAGGTTTAGAAAGAAACCTTCAAAAAAGAGTATTTGGGCAAGATGATGCTATAAAAACAATAGTAAAATCAATTAAAATAAATCGTTCAGGTATGGGAATAGATAATAAACCAGTTGGTAGCTTTTTATTTACAGGTAGTACAGGGATTGGTAAAACAGAAGTAGCAAAAGAGTTAGCACATGTTATGGGTGTTCATTTTGAAAGATTTGATATGTCAGAATATGGTGAAGCACATACGGTCAGTAGATTAATAGGAGCACCAGCAGGGTATGTGGGATATGAAAAAGGTGGATTGTTAACTGAGTCTATTAAAAAACATCCCCATACAGTATTGCTTTTAGATGAGATAGAGAAAGCACATCCTGATTTAATGAGTTTATTACTACAAGTAATGGACAATGCAACCCTAACAGATAACAATGGAACAAAAGCAGATTTTCAAAATGTGATTTTAATAATGACCTCTAATCTAGGTGCTACAGCATCTACAGTTATGGGATTTGAAAAAGATGATAGTGTAAATGAAGATAAGGCAGTAAAGAAGTTTTTTGCTCCAGAGTTTAGAAATAGACTCGATGCAACTGTTAAGTTTACTGCACTTACACAAGATGTTTTAGTAAAAATAGTTACAAAGTTTATAAAAGATTTAGAAAATCAATTAGAAGATAAAAATATCAAAATCAATTTAACACCAAAAGCAAAAAAACAACTAGCAGTTTTAGGTTATGATAAGCTAATGGGAGCAAGACCACTTCAAAGAGTTATATCAAAAGAGATTAAAGAACCACTAACTGATGAGATCTTATTTGGAGAGTTAAAAAATGGAGGAGTTGTTAAAATAGACTTTAAAAAAGATATATTTACTTTTGAATATAGTTTGAATCAGTAGTACTAAACATAAAAAGTTTTACCTGACAGAATGGGGTGTTGTTATCTCTATATTTAAATAATTATTTAGTTTTAATAGTTCTTTATCATTAGTGATAAATTTTGTACATTTTAATCTACTAGCACTATTTAATATTATTAAATCTTCAAAGTCATTAAATGCACCCTTAAAAAATTGATTTTTTGCTTCTATAAAATCATTATGTATTATATAGTGTGGGATAATTTCACCACTAAGTGCATCTATAGCCTTTAAAGTATCTTTTGGATTATGCTTTCTTTTTTGAGTTAGGATATAGTAAAATGTAGTTATAAAATCACTAGAAAAATAAAATTCATCTTCCCTATTATCTTTATTTTTAAGATACCAATCTACAGACTTTTTAGATGTAGGTCTAGTTGTATCTAGTAGGTCTAAACAGATATTTGCATCAAGAAATATGTTCATTATAACTCTTTTTCATATCTTTATAATCTTGATCTCCTATTTTATCATCTAGCATACCTATAAAACTTCCTGTTCGTTGTTTTGCTTTTTGTTCTATTATATCGATTATACTTGGCTCTTTTATAATAGCTTGAAAATAACTAGTTAAAAGTTCTGTAAAATTTTTATTTTTATTTTTTACTATCTCTGATGCTTTATCAATCAACTCTTTTTCAAAATTAAAATTCTTACGAATTGTAAGTGTACTCATCTAATACTCCTTTTCTTGTATGTATTTATATAATATGTATATTCTATCATTTTAAATATTAATATTTATTTCCGATTTAATTAAAATAACATTAAAACTACCTAACTTATCTTTTATTTCTTGGTATTACTTATTTACATCTATTATATTCACATATATAATTTAATGATAATATCATTTAACATTAAAGTAATATTTACTTCATTATATCTAAAGCAATAATACAGTATTATCCAAAAATTTAAAAAAGGTTTGTAAGTATTGGAATATTTAGTTGTAAGTTTTACACATAAAAATACAAATATAGCTACAAGGGAGAAACTCTCTTTTAATAATGATGTTGAAAAAGAGGCATTTTTAAAAGCTATAATTTTAAATGATAGTATTAATGAAGCGATATTGTTATCAACATGTAATAGAATAGAGCTTATCTTAAGCGTATCAAAAACAAAAGAATCTTCAAAAATAGCAATAAAGCAATTCTCAAAACACTCAACTTTATCTACTGATGAATTATCTCAACGAGCGGATATATATGAAAATGAAGGTGCGGTGCATCATATATTTACAGTTGCTTCATCTTTGGATAGTTTAGTAGTTGGAGAAACACAAATCGCAGGTCAATTAAAAGATGCTTTTAAATTTGCTATTGATAAGTCATTTTCTAATCAAAAATTATCAAGAGTATTTCACTATGCATTTAAATGTGCAGCAAGAGTAAGAAATGCTACGCAATTAGGAAGTGGGTCAGTTTCTGTTGCATCAACTGCAGTTGCACAAGCAAAAGAGTTGTATAAAGATACTAAAGATGTGAAAGTTTTAGTAATAGGTGCAGGGGAGATGAGTGAGTTAGCTTGTAGACATCTTTTAAAGTATGGCTTTGATGTTGTTATTTGTAGTAGAAATATTAAAAAAGCAAGAGTTTTAGCTCATACTATTATCTCTGATGGTAATGGAAACGAATACAAACCATCACAAATAGATGTAAGACCTTATGATGAATTAGAGATATTATTAAATAGTATGCGTTTGATGATAACAGCAACAGCAGCACCATATCCAATTATAAAAAAAGAGATGATAAAGGCTTTTGATAAACAAAGAAATTGGTTTGATATAGCACTTCCAAGAGATATAGAAGAGATGCAAATAGAGGGAATCAATATTTTTAGTGTTGATGATTTACAATGTATTGTTGATGAAAATATGGAGCTTAGAAGTACCCAAGCAAAAGAAGCTTATCATATAGTAGGAACTATGACAAAAGAGTTTTTTGTATGGCTACAAACTCTAAGCGTTGAGCCTGTTATAAAAAGTTTGCACCTAAAAGCCCAGCAAATAATAGATAAAAAACTACAAAATGCAATAAAAAAGCATTTTATAAAAGAGACAGATCAAGAAAATATAAAAAAACTTTGTCAATCAATAATGTCAGAGTTTTTGCATCAACCCACAGCAAAATTAAAAGAGGTTTCTAAATCTTTAGAGGGTGATATAGTTTTAGGGACTACTCAAAATCTTTTTTCACTTGAAGAAGAGTCAAAATAAAGCAAATATTTTATATTAAAGATTAAGTTTTCCAAATAAGACTATTTTTATCTTATTTAAGTTAGACTTCATTATATAAAATAAATCAATAAAATAAAATTAGGAAAAATGATGGAAGTATATCTAGACAATAACTCAACAACAAAGATGGATCCAAATGTACAGACAGTATATATAGATACAATAAAGAAATATGGAAATGTAAATGTTATCTATAATAAAGGGATAGAGGTAAGAGCATTACTAAATGATGCATATGATAAATTATATGATGGTATAAACGCAGCTGATGCTGATGATATTATTATAACTTCATCAACTACTGAAGGTAATAATGCAATTATAAAAACATTTTTAGATAAGTTTTTAAAAGGTGATGAGAAAAATCATATTATCTCAACTGTAGCAGAACATGCTTCTATAAAATCTCCACTTAAATATTGTAAAAGTATGGGTATGGATGTAACTTATGTAGGAACAGACTCAAATGGATTAGTAAAAGTTAGTGAGATAGAAGCTGCTATTACAGAAAAAACATGTTTAATCTCAGTACTTATGGCTTCAAATGAAACAGGTGCTATACAAGATATAAAAGCGATATCTCAAATTGCACAAAAACATAATGTAAAGTTTCATAGTGATGGTGCTCAAGCTATTGGTAAAATGAAAATAGATATGCAAGATTTAGGTGTAGATTACTTTACATTCTCAGCTCATAAATTTCATGGACCAAAAGGTATTGGTGCTATGTTTATAAAAGGTGGAGCTCCATATACAACACTTATACATGGAAGTAAAAATGTAATGGGTGGAAAAAGAGCAGGAAGTTTATATAATAATGGAGTTGCTGCTATGGCTAAAGCTGTAGAGTTAGCAAATATAAACTTATCATTCTTAGATCATACAACACAAAGCTTAAGAGATAGACTTGAAGATGCTCTTTTAACAATACCTGATACAAAGTCTTATGTACCAAGAGTAAAAAGACTTAAAAACCTTGTAGCTATCTCTTTTAGAGGTGTTGAGGGTGAATCTATGCTTTGGGATATGAATACACATGGTATCTATATCTCTACAGGATCTAGTTGTTCTAGTGAAGACTTAGAGGGTTCAGCAGTTGTTGAAGCTTTAGGTGAGAAAACAGAGATAGCAAATACAACAGTAATGTTCGCTTTAAGTAGATTTACTACAAATGAAGAGATAGATTATGTAATAGAGAAAGTCAAATCTTCAGTAGAGAGAATTAGAGCTATATCTATGACTTATGCTAAACAAGAAGCTTTTAGTCAATATGTTGAAGAGGAACACTAATAAATAGTAACTAGATGTTATGTTATTTAGTGCGAATCACTGACAGTTAATTTAAATTAACAATCAGGGATATATTTTAATTTAATCACTACTCAAACGGCTTCACTGGTGGGTACCCCAAAATCATAGATTTTGACCCTTCCGTTGCAGATGTTCTCGCTGTAATCAAATAAAATATATCTCAAGAATAGGTAAAAGTTTTTATAACTTAGATAATAAAAAATAAAAAGGATAAAAAATGGCAAGAGACGAATTAGTAACAGGAAATGTATGGGAACAATACAGTAAAAAAGTACAAGATAGAATGAATAACCCTGTAGCAATGGGTGAATTAACTCAAGAAGATGCAGATAAAGTTGGAGCAAAACTTATTGTTGCAGACTTTGGTGCTGAGTCTTGTGGTGATGCTGTAAGACTGTTTTGGTTAGTTGATGAATCAACTGATACTATTTTACAAAGTAAATTTAAATCATTTGGTTGTGGTACTGCTATTGCTTCAAGTGATGCTATGGCTGAATTATGTATTGGTAAAAAAGTTGATGATGCAATACATATCACAAACACTGAAGTTGAAGCATTCTTAAGAGATGATGCAGACACAGAAGCTGTACCACCTCAAAAGATGCACTGTTCTGTTATGGCATATGATGTTATCATTGAAGCAGCAGCACAATACAAAGGTGTAAGTAGAGATGAGATAGTAAATGCTGATATCGTTTGTGAATGTGCAAGAAAAACTAGAAAAGATATAGTAGATGCAATTAGAGAAAATAACCTTCAAACAGTAGAAGAGATTATAGCTACTACAAAAGCTGGAAGCTATTGTAAATCTTGTGTAAGAGAGGGTGGTCATGAAGCTAAAGATGTATATTTAGTAGATATATTAGCAGATGTAAAAGAGTCTATGGAAAATGAAAGATTAAAAAATGCAGCTGATACAACACAATCAGGTCAAAACTCTTTTGATAAAATGACAATAGTTCAAAGAATAAAAGCAGTTGATGCAGTTATAGATGAATATATAAGACCAATGCTAGTTATGGATGGTGGAGATATGGAGATTATAGATATAAAAGAAAATGTACCATACTATGATATCTATATTAGATACTTAGGTGCTTGTTCATCTTGTGCAAGTGGATCTACAGGTACACTATACGCAATAGAGTCTACTTTAAAACAAAAAGTTGATGAAAATATTAGAATTTTGCCAGTATAATTTAAAGTTTTAATATAAAAAAGGTAGATTTTATATCTACCTTTTTTTATTCATAAAAATAACTTGACAAAGGTATACTAAACTTGCTATACTTTTGTTAGCACTTAAACCAATGGAGTGCCAATTTAATAAAAAGGTATAAAAATGGCAAATAATATATTTGAAAAACTTACAAACCAAATGCAAGAGACGATAGAATCAGGATTGTCTTTAGCTTTACACAATAAAAATCAAGAAGTTGAGATTATTCACATTATCTGGGGATTGCTTACAAATACAAATTCAGTATTAAATCAATTATTAAATAAACTAAACATAGATAAAGCAGCTATAGAACTAGAGGTTAAGAGTGTAGCAAATAAACTACCATCAGTATCAAGTGTAACAAAAGAAAATATTAAAATAAGTAGAGATACAGTTTCATCTTTAGAAAATGCACAAGGGCTTATGGCAAGTAGTGGAGATACTTTTTTAGCAGTAGATACTTGGATAATTTCAAATCTAAACAATCAAGTATTTAAAGATACTTTAGGTAAATATATAGACTTAAATGAGGTTAAAAAAGAGTTAGAATCTATAAGAGGTGGAGCTAAAGTTGATAGTGCAAGTGGTGATGATAATCTTGAAGCATTAGAAAAGTATGGAATTGATCTAAATAAGCAAGCAGTTGATGGTAAGCTAGACCCTGTAATTGGTAGAGATGAACAATTAACAAGAATGATGCAAATTCTTATTAGAAAAACAAAAAATAATCCAATACTTCTAGGGGAACCAGGAACAGGAAAAACTGCTATTGCAGAAGGGTTAGCACAAAGAATTGTAAACAAAGATGTACCAACATCACTATTAAATAAAAAAGTTATATCACTTGATATGTCTGCACTTATTGCAGGAGCTAAATATAGAGGGGAATTTGAAGATAGATTAAAAGCTGTAATCAAAGAGGTTCAAAAAGTTGGAAATATTATTTTGTTTATAGATGAGATCCATACAATTATAGGTGCAGGAGCATCTGAGGGTAGCATGGATGCAGCAAATATTTTAAAACCAGCCTTAGCAAGGGGTGAGTTACATACTATTGGAGCGACAACTTTAAAAGAGTACAGAAAGTATTTTGAAAAAGATACAGCTATGCAAAGACGTTTTCAACCAATAAATGTAGATGAACCAAGTGTAAATGAAGCATTACAAATCTTAAGAGGTATCAAAGAAAAACTTGAAACATTTCACAATGTTACTATAAATGATTCAGCATTAGTAAGTGCAGCAAAACTAAGTCATAGATATATAGCAGATAGATTTTTACCAGATAAAGCGATAGATTTAATTGATGAAGCAGCAGCAGAACTAAAAATGCAAATAGAATCAGAACCAACTATACTCTCTAAAACAAAAAGAGAGATAGGAACTCTAGAGGTTGAAAAAGAAGCTTTAAAAATGGAAAAAAGTGGGGTAAACAAACAAAGACTAGCAGAGATAGATCAAGAGTTATCAAATTTAAAAGAGAAACAAAGAGGACTAGAGTCTCAGTTTGAAAATGAAAAAGAGACTTTTAATGCAATTTCAAATATAAAAGTAGAGATTGATCAATTAAAAAGTAAAGCAGAGAGAGCAAAAAGAGATAGTAAGTTTGAAGAAGCTGCATCAATAGAGTATGGTCAAATTCCAGAGCTTGAATTAAAGATAAAAGAAAATGAAGAAAAATGGTCAAAAATGGAACAGTCAGGTACACTTTTACGAAACTTTGTAGATGAGGAAGCAATAGCAAGTATAGTATCAAGATGGACAGGAATACCTGTAAATAAAATGCTTGTTGGTGAAAAACAAAGAATTTTAGAGGTTGAAAATGTTTTAAAAAAAGATGTTATAGGTCAAGATGTTGCTTTACATGCAATAAGCCGAGCAATAAAAAGAAACAAGGCAGGTTTAAGTAGCGATTCTAAACCAATAGGAAGTTTCCTATTTTTAGGACCTACAGGAGTAGGGAAGACAGAATCAGCAAAAACTTTAGCAAAGTTTTTATTTGATGATGAGAAAGCACTTATAAGATTTGATATGTCAGAGTATATGGAAAAAACATCTGTTTCAAGACTAGTAGGAGCAGCTCCAGGTTATGTGGGGTATGAGGAGGGTGGACAACTAACTGAAAAGGTGCGAAGAAAACCTTATAGTATCATACTTTTTGATGAGATAGAAAAAGCACACACAGATGTATTTAATATCTTACTTCAAGTACTTGATGATGGAAGATTAACGGACAATAAAGGTGTAACAGTTGATTTTAAAAATACAATTATAATTTTAACTTCAAACATAGGTAGTAGAAAGATTATAGAACTAGAAGATAAAGAGATAAGAAAAACAGAAGTGTTAAAAGAACTTAAGGGGCATTTTAGACCAGAATTTTTGAATAGACTTGATGATATTGTTATATTTGAACAACTTAATCTTGAAGCTATTACAAATATTGTTGATATTATGTTTTCCTCAATTGCAAAAAAACTAGAGGGTAAAAATATAAAATTAACTATGACAAATAAAGCAAAAGAGTATATAGCATCAAGTGGATTTGACCCAGACTATGGAGCAAGACCATTAAAAAGAGCACTATATGAAATTGTTGAGGATAAACTAGCTAACTTAATACTAGAAGATAAAATTTTTGATGGAAGTACTGTAGAGTTTGATATTGTAGATAGTGAAGTTATTGTAAATATCTCTTAACATAAACTAAAATTAAGAGTATTTTAAATATAATCGCAAACTTAATTTAAAAAGAAAGGGGTTTTCGTATGAAAAGAACATACCAACCACATAACACACCAAGAAAAAGAACACATGGTTTCAGAACAAGAATGGCTACTAAAAGTGGTAGAAAAGTTATCAAAGCTAGAAGAGCTAAAGGTAGAAAAAGATTAGCTGTTTAAGCAAATCACATAGAATAAATACTCAAAAAGAGTTTAATTATATCTATAAAAGCAACAAAAAATGGCATACGCTAAGTTTTGTTGTTTTCTTTCAAAAAAGTGAAAATCTCAAAGTAGCTTTCGTAACATCAAAAAAAGTCGGAAATGCAGTACAAAGAGCAAAAGCTAGAAGAAAACTTCGTGCTTTAGTATTGGAAAAAGAGAATGAGATTCAAACAGGAAAATATATTTTTGTAGCTAAAATAGGGCTTTTTGATAGAGATCACAAAACTTTACAAAAAGACTTTATCTATGCAATGAAAAAACAAGGTTTATTAAAATGAAACAATTGGTACTTTTTTTAATTAAATTTTATCAAAAGTATCTAACCATTTTATCTTTTGGTAGCTGTAGATATCATCCAACATGCTCAAGTTATGCAAAAATCCAATTTGAACATAACAACTTTTTTAAAGCACTCTTTTTTTCAACAATAAGAATCTTAAAATGTAATCCACTTTTTGATGGTGGTTTTGACTATCCAAAATCAAAATGTCTAAACACAAACAAAATAAATCTAAAATTTAAAAGAATTAAGGTAAAATACTGGAAAGTACCAGTGGAAAATAACTACTGCTTAATACTTCAACACAATAAAATATGGGACAAAGAATGAGTATAAACAACAACACGATGAACAAACAACAAACACAAAAAAGAATATTAATAGCGACACTTATATCGTTTGCTTTTTTTGTAGCTTACGATTTTTTATATCTACAACCAAAACAAGAGTTAGTAGACCAAGCAAATACGCAAAATGCAAAGAAACAAGAACTTGTAGTTAATCAAACACAAGCAAATACAAATACGAATGATGCAAATCAAGCACCCAAGTTAACTACAAATACTACAACAAATCAAGCACCAATAAGTGCAGATATGGCTGCAACTACGATTGTATCTACAATTACAACAGCAAAAAACATCATCACAATAGATAGTTTAGGTAGAGTAGCACAAGTAACTTTAACAGATAAACAATATATAGATGAAAATGCTAAGCATATAGATATTTTTAACTCTAATCAGTTAAGACCATTAGAGGTTAGATTTGCAGATGCAACACAAAACAGTGAAGCATTTAAAACAAAAGTAACTGCTTCATCAAGTAGCCTTGATGCAACAAAAAATAGTGTTAATTTAACAATAACACAAAAGTTATCAACTACAACATTAACAAAAAATATAACATTTTTTCCTAATGGTCATTATGATATAAAAGCATCATCTACAAACAAAGCAAACTTTTTTATAACTCCAGGTTTTAGACCAGATGTATTAGCTGATATGTATGCAGATCATGGGGCACTATTATCTTTAACTGATGGAACTTTAAATATTATTGAAGATGAAGATATGGACAAAAGTGTTGAGTTTATAGGGGTAAATGTAGCATCTGCTTTTGATAGATATTATGCAACAGTACTTTATAACTACGATACAAGTTTAGCAATTAGTGTTATGAAAGATGCTGATGATTCTCCTAATATGTTTATTCATGCTAAAGATTCTATAAACCTTCATGGATATATGGGACCAAAAGAGTATAAAGCTTTAACAGCTTTAGATGATAGATTATCTTCTGTTATTGAGTATGGTTGGTTTACTTTTATAGCAAAACCTATGTTTACAATGCTTCAGTTTATCTATGACTATGTTGGAAATTGGGGTTGGACTATTGTTATAGTTACTATTATAGTAAAACTTGTTTTATTACCTTTATCACATAAAGGTATGGTATCTATGAATAGATTAAAAGAGCTTGCACCAAAAGTAAAAGCTATACAAGAAAAATATCCAAATGATAAACAAAAAGCATCAGCACATATGATGGAGCTATACCAAAAAGAGGGTGCGAACCCGATGGGTGGATGTCTTCCTGTATTATTACAAATACCAGTTTTCTTTGCTATTTATAGGGTTTTATTAAATGCTATTGAACTAAAAGGTGCAGAGTGGATTTTTTGGATAAACGATCTAGCAGAGATGGATCCATACTTTGTGCTACCTATTTTAATGGGTGCTACGATGTTCTTACAGCAAAAAATAACACCAAATACTATGACAGATCCATTACAACAAAAAATGTTCCAATGGCTTCCTGTAGTATTTACATTTTTCTTCTTGTGGTTCCCAGCAGGTCTTACACTATACTGGTTTATAAATAATCTTGTTACAGTAGGTCAACAATACTATGTAAATCATATCTTTGAAAATGCAAAAGAGAAAAGACATGAAAAACATCTTGAAGAGAAACACAAAAAGAGTTCTAAATAATCTAAACATTAAGGATATATTATGAAAAATAGCGAAACACTTTATGAAGCAAAAACTTTAGAGGAGGCTTATGAAAAAGCCTCTGAATCTTTAAAATGTTCTATAGTAGATCTAAATATCGAGCTTGTTCAATCTCCAAGCAAAGGATTTTTAGGATTCTTTTCTAAAGTTGCAATTATAAAAGCAACAATAAATCATAAAAAAAACCATCCTACACCAAAAAAACAAAATTCTCAACACAGTGAAGTTAAAGTTGAAACATTATCTACAAAATTAAACTCTTTAAATGAACAAAAAAATAACAAAAATGAAGTAAAAGTAGAAGAGACAAATAAAAGTCAAATAAAAAAAGAGAAAATTTTTAATGACTTTTATAGCTCAAATGATGAAGAAACATTAAACAAAGAAAACTCAGAGCTTGTGATTAAAAAAGATGATACAGATCTTGAAAATGAGATTAAAGATGAGATAAATAGGTTGTTTTCTTATCTTTGTTATGAAATAGATGAGATAAAAGTAGAGATTTTAAAAGAGGAAAATACTGTATATATAGAGTTTAGTGGAGCTGATAGTGCCCTTTTAATTGGTAAAGAGGGATATAGATACAAAGCTTTATCATATATACTTTTTAATTGGATAAATGAGAAATACAATATGATGTTAAGACTTGAAGTAGCAGAGTTTTTAGCAAATCAAGAGGTAGCAATACATAACTATCTAGACCCTGTAATAGAGATTATTAAAAATGAAGGATATTTTAAAACAAAAATACTAGATGGTATTTTAGTTCATATTGCTCTTACAAAACTTAGAGATGAATTTCCTAATAAATATGTAGCTGTTAAAACAAACCAAAAGGGTGAAAAATATATCTTAGTTAATGAATACAGAAACTAAATGATAAATGATGACACAATAGTAGCAATTGCTACAGCTAATGGAATAGGCTCTATAAGTATAGTAAGACTAAGCGGTAAAGATGCTCTAAAAATTGCTCTTCAAATATCAAAAAAAGAGAATCTAAAAACAAGATATGCAACTCTTAGTAAACTATATGATAAAAAAGATGACCTAATTGACGAAGCACTTTTAATATATTTTAAAAACCCAAACTCATTTACAGGTGAAGATATAGTAGAGTTTCAATGTCATGGCGGTATTACTATCTCTAATTTAGTGTTACAATCTTGCATAGAATATGGGGCAAGAGCTGCAACTCCTGGAGAGTTTTCAAAACGAGCTTTTCTAAATAATAAAATTGATCTAACTCAAGCTATGGCAATAAGTAAAATGATAGAGGCTAGAAGTGAAGATGCAGTAAAACTTTTAGCTAGACAATTAAAAGGTGAGTTAAAAGATTTTGTTGAAGATATAAGAAAAGATCTACTTTTTATGTTGGCTTATACTGAAGTAAATATAGATTATGCAGAGGAAGACTTGCCTTTAGATATCTATGAACAAATAATGTCAAAACTAGAACAGATTACAATAAAACTAACGAATACTTTAGAATCAAGCAAAAGAAGAGAGGGGATGATAGAGGGCTTCAAAGTTGCAATCATTGGTAAACCAAATGTTGGGAAATCAAGCCTTTTAAATAAGCTTTTAAACTATAATCGTGCTATTGTAAGTAATATAGCAGGAACTACAAGAGATACAATAGAAGAGAGTGTAAAAATAGGTACTCACATAATCAAGATAGTAGACACAGCAGGTATAAGAGAAGCAGACGATGAGATTGAAAAAATAGGTATAGAAAAATCTATTCAAGCTATTGAGGAATCTGATATTGTTGTAGCTCTTTTTGATAGTAGTAGAGAGTTTGATAAAGAGGATGAAAAGATAGTTAAAATGTTAAATGATACAAATACAAATACAAATAAAGAAACGATTGTTCTTTTAACAAAATCAGATTTACAAAAAAAACTAAATACTACAAATCTAACTTTTAACAATACAAATCTAACACTAAATACAAAAGAGGATATAACACCTTTTATAAAAAGAGTAGAAAATATTTTAAATCAAAACACTCATAGTGACGATATAACTTTAGTTTCAAAAAATCAAGTCACAGAGGTTCAAAGTGCATTAACTCATATAAAACAATCGAACACTCCTTTGCAAAGTGGAGAGTTGGAGTTTTTTGCATTTCATATAAATGAAGCATTAAATAATATTTCAAATATCACAAGACCATATGAACATACACAGATGCTTGATGTGATGTTTGGTGAATTTTGTTTAGGTAAGTAGGAAAATATATGTTTAGACAAGCACAAAACTTAGAGTTTTTAGAGGAAAATAAAAGCTGTTCATACTTTGATGATAGATCATGCGATATAAGATACAAGTATATGGAACACTGTACAAATGATGAACAGTTAGCGATGCTAGAGCGAGGCTGGAGAAGATTTGGTAATATGCACTTTGTACCTGAGTGTAAAGATTGTTTTGAGTGTCAAACAATAAGAATTGATGTAAAGAAATACAAGTTTAGTAGATCTGATAAAAGAATTTTTAATAAAAACAAAGATACTCAAGTATATCTTCAAAAACCAACAGTAACTTTAGAACATCTTGACTTGTTTCATAAATATCATAAAAATATGGAAGATAAAAAACAATGGAATGAAAACAATATAGATGTTGAAGAATACCATAATTCATATGTTAATGGTGCACATGGTTTTGGAAAAGAGTTACTTTATTTTAGAGATGACAAGTTAGTAGCTGTTGCACTTAGTGATGTTATGGCTGGTGGATTATCTGCAGTATATTGTTATTATGACCATGATTATGATTATCTCTCTTTGGGTAAATATTCTATTTTAGCACAAATAAGTATTGCAAAACAAAATAATATCCCATATCTTTATTTGGGATATTGGATAAAAGACCACTTTAGTATGGGATACAAAGAGTCGTATAAACCATTTGAAGTATTACAAAATAGACCAAACTTAAATGAACAAACAAAATGGAGTATTTATGAGTGAAACAAGAGAAACACAAATAGTTGACGAGTCAGAAGCTATAGCTATAGAAGTAGATGAAAATTCTGAACAAATAGAACCAGATCCAAAAGAAGAATTAAAAGATGAAGTGTTTGATAATCTAAAACTAGCAATAATTGAAGAGAAAAGACTTCTTGGTAGATTTTACGAGTTTAGTTATGAACATGGAAATTTTGAGTATGATGAGATGGGCGAAAATATGGATGAGGCTGATGAAGTTTTAAGAAAAACAAATAAAATAAGAGATAAGTTTTTAAATAATATACAAGAAAAACTCCTTTATATTTTTGAAAATATCCAAACAAATACATTAACAAACATAATAACTTTTACCTTAGATACAAAAGAGTATCAATATAGTGTTATTCTAGAAGTGTTAAGTGATAGTTTTAACTTAGAGGTACAATAAAGTCAATAAAGTTTAATCTAGCTATTAAAATTATATATTAATCCAATAAATAGTATAATTTTTAATGACTTATAATATACTAATAATAGACAATGAAGAGACAATAGACACAAGGTTTCTAGAACCAGTAGAAAACAAAGAGATAATATTTGCTACAAATGAAGATAATATATCTTATAGTTTTATAACAAATGAGATACATATGTTGCTATTAAACAAAGATATATTGTCTTTAGATGAGCTTTATTTAATACTTGAAAATCATGATATAAACTACACTGATATCCCTATATTTATAATAGGTGATTATAGTGAAGAGTTATTTCAAAATGACAAATTAAATATATATGATTTTATAGATATTAAAATAAATCCAAGTATATCAATAAATAAAATAAAATTTTGTCAAAATCTATACAAAAAACAGCTCAAACATGACTCAAATATAAAAAAAATACTTTATATAGATTCTCTTACAAAACTGCCAAATAGAGCAAAACTAATCAAAGATATCCAAGACGAGATAGGAATAAATTCAATTGCTATTATAGATATCAACTCTTTCAAAGATATAAATGAGTTTTTCGGTCTTAAGGTTGGTGATAATATATTAAAAAGAGTTGTTAATATTATTGAAGAGATGACACAATTTATACAAGATAAAGTAAATTTATATAAGTTCTCTTCTGATGTTTATTGTTTAGCAAATAAAGGTTTGGATGAAAATAGCTTTGAAGATATAATCACTTTTATTTTAGGTGCAATAGAATCAAAAATATTTATAGAAGATGATCATGAGATAAATATAAGAGCAAAAGCTGGTATAACATTTTCAAACAAAAAAAACAAACTAATAACAGCAGATATAGCACTAAAAGAGGCAAAAAAAAGAAATAAAGAGTATTTAGTATTTTATGATGAACTTGATAATTTAAGTGAATACCAAAACAATATGACATGGACAAAAAAATTAAAAGATGCGATGGAGCAAGACAATATAGTAGTATACTATCAACCACTTATAAACAATCAAACAATGAAAGTAGATAAGTATGAATGTTTAGTTCGTATGATAGATGGCGATAAAATTATCTCACCATTTTTCTTTTTAGAGATATCAAAAAAAGCAAATCAATACAGAAATTTAACAAAAATAGTTATAGAAAAATCATTTCAAGAGTTTGAAAACCTCCCTTTTGAATTTAGTGTGAATGTATCTTATGAAGATATAGAAGACAAATACTTTTTACACTTTATAAAAGAAAAACTCAAAAAATACAATTGTGCAAAAAAAGTTGTTTGGGAGATACTAGAGGATGAGAGTATAAAAGACTACTCAGTATTAATAAATTTTATAAAAGAGGTTAAAACTCTTGGATGTAAAGTAGCAATAGATGATTTTGGTACAGGATACTCAAACTTCGAACACCTTTTAAATATGGATGTAGATTATCTAAAAATAGATGCCTCACTAGTAAAGCATGTAGCAACGAATGAAAATAGCCACAAAGTTGTAAAAACAATAATAGACTTTGCAAAAAGTCTAAATCTAAAAACAATCTCAGAATATGTAGAAAATGAAGATATATTTAAAACAACAAAAGCTTTAGGTTCAACATACTCTCAAGGTTTTTATTTCTCAGCACCAATAGCAAAACCAACTTTAGAGTCATTTTAATAGATGCAGCAAAAACTAATTTCCAATAAAACATTAATATTTAGAATAGTTTTTACTATATTGGTGATAAGTGTTATAACATTAATTGTCTCAACGCAATATCTTAAAAAAACAGCCGTAGATACTTTAGCAAGTGATGATGCTAAAAAAACAGCTCAATTAGTATTTGAAACTATGAATACAAGAATGCAAGAGGGTTGGACAAAAAAAGATCTTGACAAAATAGTAGACAGACTAGAGTATATAAGAAAAGGTATGAGTATCTCTTCATATAGAAGTGAAACAGTTGAAGATATATTTGGTGTAGTAGAAAAAGATAAAAAAATAGTAGACTCTGATTTATTGATACAAAAAGCGATGAAAGGTGAAGAGGTTTTTAAAGTAGATGATGAAACAGGAATTGTAAGATTTCTATATCCAATGAAAACAGATGAAAATTGTTTGATTTGCCATAGTAATGCAAAGATGGGGGATATAAATGGAGTACTTGATATTAGTTTTCCTCATAGTGATATTAAAATATCTTTAGATACGATGTCTATATATTTCATACTATTTTTTATTGTTTTTATATTAATATTTTTTTATATCTTCTTTTTTGTAATTAACAAAAAAATGGTAGAACCAATAGTTAAATTAACCAAAGAGATCCAAAACATAAAAAACAATAATGACCTATCACAAAGAGCAAATATAAATACAAACATAAAAGAGCTAATGATATTAAAAAATAGCTTTAATGAGCTTCTTGAAACTATAAAGTATTACTATGATAAATTAATTAAGAATATCTATACAGATGAACTAACACAACTGATGAATTTAGCAAAATTACAAAAAGATATAGAGTTAATAGATAAAAATAGTACACTACTTTTAATAGATATTAAATCATTTGGAAAAATAAATCGAGTGTATGGTGTTAAAGTAGCTGATATATTACTTCAAATGTTTGCTTCAAAATTAAAAAGTATAATTGGAAAAAAAGCAACAATCTACAGATTATATGGAGATGAGTTTGCTATTATTTATAATTCAAAACTAGAATTAGATGATATAAAAAGATATATTCAACTTTTAAAACAATATAAGTTTAATTATAAAGATAATGATTTTATTTTAGATATTACAGTTGGATATGTTGATATAATAGAGGGCAATATTTTAGAAAATGCAAATATAGCACTAAAACAAGCAAAATTAGAACACAAAAATATAAAAAAATATGATGATTCAATCGCAGTCAAAGATGAGGATAATAATCATATGATTTGGTTGAAAAAACTGGAAAAAGCAATTTTAAATGATAAACTTGTACCTTTTTTTATGCCAATGAAAAATACAAAAAAACAGCAAATAGATAAATATGAAACACTAGTAAGATTAATAGATGAAGATATAGTATATACTCCTGATAAATTCTTAGATGTTTCAATAGCAAGTGGGATATACCCAGTGATTACTCAAACAATGATAAGAAAAACATTTGAGTATTTTAAAGATATTGATAATATATACTTCTCATTAAATTTTGCTTTGAGTGATATACTAAATGATGAAACAACTTCATTGCTTTTTGATTATCTTCAAAAGTACAAATATAGTCAAAATGTAATAATAGAACTTTTAGAAACTGAAGAGATATCTGATTTTAAATTATTAAATAATTTTATAAATAAAGTAAAAAAATATGGAGCAAAAGTTGCAATTGACGATTTTGGAAGTGGATATTCAAATTTTAATTATATTCTAAATTTAGATGTAGATATTATAAAACTTGATAGTAGTTTAGTTGAAAATATATTTACAGATCAAGATTCTTTAATAGTGGTATCAAATATTGTAAGGGTTGCAAAAGAGTTAGGTTTAACAGTTGTAGCTGAAAAAGTTTCAAGTAAAGAGATTGAAAATATATTAACAATACATGAAGTTGATTATTTACAAGGTTTCTATATTGGAAAACCAGCCAAAGAGATAATAGAAGGATAAAGATGAATTTAATTAAAAATGTAATTATAAAAGAGAATATATCTATTGATATAAAAAGTAGTATATCCGATGCTTTAATTTGTATGGAGATGAATAAACAAGGGGTGATAGTAGTTTTATCAAATGGACTACCAGCCTCAATACTAACAGAGAGAGATGTTTTACACTTAATAGAGCAAGAGATAGATGTAGATAATACTATTGATACTATTTTAAAGTTTAACCATCTAATCACTGTAAATATAAAAAGAACTATAGAGTATGCTTTACATATTTTAATTGATAACAATATTAGAAGATTAATAGTAATAGATGATAATAACTTTTTTCAAGGTATAGTAACGCAAGATATTTTAATAAAACACCTAGAGGATGACACTTTTAAAACAAGTTTATTAATATCAGACTTCTTAAGAGATAAACAAAAACTAATATCTTTAGATCAAGAAGCATCATTAAAAGATGCATTCAAAATGATGAATCAGAAGAATATAGGTTCAATAATAGCACTTGATAAACAAAACAAACCAGTTGGTATTTTAACAGAGAGAGATACTCTTCAAATTATAAATCAAAAGTGTGATCTGAACTGCCCAATAAAAGAGGTTATGACTACACCATTACTTACAATCAAAGAGGATGAAAAGGTTAAAGATGTAGTACACTTTATGGATGAAAACAATGCCATAAGAGTTATTGTTTTAGATAAACATACACAAGAACCATCAACCATCATATCATTAAGAGATATAGCTTATAATCTAAAAGGTAACTATGGAAAGATACTTGAGTCTAAATTAAAAAATGTAAAACATACTTTAAACTATATAGGTGAATCTATTATTGAGGTTTATGAAGATAATGATGAGCTAATAATTCAGTGGGCAAATGATGTTTCTATTAAAAATTTTGGGCAAATAGTGGATAAAAATATAACAAAACTTATAGACAAAAGTATCTGGGAGAAGATATATCTATCTATAAAAACATCAGGTGCTTGCAATAAACAAAAACTGAAAATAAAAGATAAGTTTTATGAACTTATGTGTTCACAACACTATTTAAATGAAAAAGAGACACTACTACTTCTTTTAAGAGATATTTCAGATTTTGAGTATGCAGTAATTGATGCAAATAAAAGAAGTGAAGATTTTTATAAAGAGTTGCAGATACTTCAAGGGGTGATTGATCAGCAACCAAGCATAGTAATAGTTACAGATGGAGAGGAGATAATATCTGCAAATCAAAGTTTATATAGTTTTTTTAATGTAGATAATATAGATGAGTTTGAGAATAGACACCATAGCCTATCAAATACATTTATAAAACATATAAACTTTTTTAGTGTTGATAGTAAAGAATCAATAAATTGGATTGAGGAGATTTTGAAACTAAACCCAAAAGATAGAATTGTATCTATTTTAGATCTTCACACTTTTGAACCAAAAGCTTTTACAGTACAAGTAAATCCACTAAAAGCAGATAACTCAAACTATGCAGTAACTTTGACAGACATTACAGATATAAAGCTAGAATCTCAACAATACCACTACCACGCAACACACGATACACTAACAAAAATATATAATAGATCATATTACTTTGAAAAGATATCAAGCAGTATCGCTCAAGCAAAAAGATATAAAACAAATTTTTGTGTTCTCCTTTTTGATATAGATCATTTCAAAAAGTTTAATGATACCTATGGTCACCTAAAAGGTGATGAGGTTTTAGTAGAGGTGAGTTCAGTTGTAGAGTCACATGTAAGATCATCTGATACATTTGCAAGATGGGGTGGTGAAGAGTTTATTATACTACTAGAAGAGACTACACTTGAAAAAGCAGAGTTGATTTCTGAACACTTTAGAAGAATAATTGAAGAGATAAAAATAGATGGCTTACCAACTGTTACATGTAGTTTTGGTGTGACACAGTTTAAAGAAGATGATACAGATAACTCTATTTTAAAAAGAGCAGATGAGGGATTATATATGGCAAAAGATGCAGGTAGAAATAAAGTGGTAGCTATATAGATGCAGTTTTCATTTGTTACACTATTTCCAAACCTTATTGAACCATATTTTCAAGACTCTATTTTAAAAAAAGCAGTCCAGAATGGTTTTATAGATTATAAGTTTTATAACCCAAGAGATTACACAACAAATAAACATAAAAAAGTAGATGATACACTTTGTGGAGGTGGTGCAGGGCAACTTATATTTCCACAACCTCTATTTGATCTACTTGATGAGATAAAAGAGGAAGATAGTGATGCTTATATTATTTTCCCATTGGCTTCAGCGAAACCTTTTAATCAAAATGACGCAAAAAGATTAGCAAATAAAAAACACATAGTACTAGTAAGTGGTAGATATGAGGGGATTGATGAAAGAGTTATCGAGACCTATGCTTCTGAAGTATTTAGTATAGGTGAGTATATCTTAACAGGTGGTGAGTTAGCCTCACTAGTGATGGCTGATAGTATAAGTAGAAATGTAGAGGGTGTTTTAGGAAATGAAGAGTCATTAAAAGAAGAGAGCTACAATAATTTTCACCAAAAAGATACTTTATTAGAAGCTCCATCATTTACAAAGCCTGTGAATTTTAGGAATTTAAGTGTACCTTCAGAACTATTAAAGGGTAATCACGCTAAAATTCGCAACTTAAAACATAAGCTGTCTGTTTGCAAAACTAAGTATTACAGACCATAAATGGGGCACTGCGGTAGATATATCGTACCCCCGATACAAGGAAAAAAAGATGAAAAATAAGTACATAGCTGCATTTGAAGCTGCTCAAATTGAAACAAAAGAGGTTCCATCGTTTAGAGCTGGTGATACACTTAAATTAGGTGTTGAGATTAAAGAGGGTGCTAAATCTAGAGTTCAGTACTTTGAAGGTGTTGTAATTGCTCTTAAAGGTGAAGGTGTTTCAAATACTTTTACAATTAGAAAAATTGGTGCAAATAGTGTTGGTATTGAGAGAATATTCCCACTATATTCTGATAGTTTAAAATCTATTGAAGTATTAAGAAGAGGTGATGTAAGAAGAGCTAAACTTCACTACTTAAGAGGTCTTAAAGGTAAGGCTGCAAAAATTAAAGAGCTTAGAAAATAGTTATTTAAAAGGTTGCTTTTCTCAATCTTTGCTTCAAAAAGGGATTTTATTACGGCACTTACTATATGTAAGCTTCTTTAATAA
>JAYEMI010000048.1:0-10707 GCA_034718015.1 Campylobacterota bacterium
GAAGAGGAGATAAGAGAGTTTCGAGGTACCGTAAAAGAATCAGGAAAAAGAAGTAAATATGCATCTCGTAGTATAGAAGAAAACCTAGACTTATTTGAGAGAATGAAAAATGGTGAATTTCAAGATGGAGAACATATACTAAGAGCAAAGATCGATATGAGTGCAGCAAATATGCAGCTTCGAGATCCACTTTTATATAGAATAAGAAAAGTTACACATCATAGAACTGGTGATGAGTGGTGTATCTATCCTATGTACGATTTTGCCCATTGTTTATCTGATTATATAGAAGGAGTTACTCACTCTATTTGTACACTTGAGTTTGAAAACAACAGGGCAATTTATAACTGGGTACTTGAAACTCTTAAACTAACTCCACCAAGACCATATCAACATGAGTTTGCAAGACTTGGTATAAACTATACAGTTATGAGTAAAAGAAAACTTTTAGAGCTAGTAAATGAGAAAAAAGTAAGTGGTTGGGATGATCCTAGAATGCCTACAATCGCTGGATACAAAAGAAGAGGATATACGCCTGAATCTATTTTGAATTTTTGTGATCAAATAGGTATAGCAAAAGCAAACTCTATGGTTGATGTATCTTTACTAGAGTTTTGTATCAGAGATGACTTAAATAAAAAAGTTCCAAGAGTTATGTGTGTACTTAATCCACTTAAAGTTACAATAGAAAACTATGATGGTTTTGAAGAGATAGAAGCTTCATACTATCCACATGATGTACCAAAAGAGGGAAATAGAAAAATACCTTTTTCAAAAGAGATATATATAGATAAAGGAGACTTTGAGGAAAACCCACCAAAAGGTTACTACAGACTAACACCAAATCAATCAGTTAGGTTAAGACATGGTTATATCATAACATTTAAAGATGTAGTAAAAGATTCAAATGATAATATTATAGAGATAAAAGTAGATTATCACGCTGATTCTAAAAGTGGAAATGATACAAGTGGAATCAAAGTAAAAAGTGCTATTCAGTGGGTATCTTCAAAGAGTGCAAAAAAAGTTGAAGTAAGGTTATATGATAGATTATATAAAAATGAAACACCACAGGATATTGAGGATTTAAACCCTAACTCTTTAACAGTTATAAAATATGCTCTTATAGAACCAGCAGTTATAACACAAAAAACTGATGTTAGATTTCAGTTTGAAAGAGAGGGATACTTTTATGCTGATCCAATTGATTACAAAGATGAATATCCTGTATTTAATAAAATTGTAGGTTTAAAAGATTCATGGGCTAAAAAATCTGAAAATAAAACCACTACTGATAAAAAGAAAATAGAAAATAGTTCAAAAAAAGATATAAAAAAAGACAATACTCCTAAAGAGATTCAAGCTTTAACGCAAGAGCAGGAGATATTATTTGAAAAATATACAAAACAATTTAAACTAAATAGTGAAGTTAGTAATATTTTAGTAAGAGACAAAACACTTTCTGATTTTTTTGAAGATACATTAAAACAATACAATAGTCCAATATCATTAGCTAATATAGTAGCTAATGAAGTAGCTAAAGAGTTAAAAGAGAATAGCTTAAGTAGTTTGAAGTTTAGTGCAAAACAAGTAGCAGACCTAATTGCAATGATTGATGATGAAACTATCTCATCAAAAATAGCAAAACAGGTATTTGAAGAGATGGCTAAAACTGGATATGAACCAGCTACTATTGTTGAATCAAAGGGATTAGTACAAATCAGTAATCCAGATGAAATTTCACCAATAATTGATGAAATTATTGCAAAAAATCAAGAAAATGCCCAAAAATTTAAAGCAGGTAATGATAAGTTATTTGGTTTCTTTGTAGGGCAAGTATTAAAAGCTACTAATGGAAAAGCAAATCCAAAAATAGTAAATAGTTTAGTAAGTAAAAAATTAAAGGAAATAAAGTGATAAGATTTGCTCAAAGCACAGCAGATAATATTGATATTAATGATTTAAGAGTTATTTTGTTAAATCATATAGTTTCAAAACAAACAGGTGAAGATTTACTTATTCGTATTGATGATATTGATAAAGAAAACAATATAGAGGGAGTTGATAAAGAGATAGTGGAGATACTAAATCTTTTTGGTATAGATCACTCAAAAGTAGTATATCAAAGTGAAAATATAAAGTATCATACACAAATGGCAATGAAGCTACTTTTAGATAAAAAAGCTTTTAATTGCTTTTGTACTAAAGAAGCATTAGAAGAGGATAAAATAAAAGCTAAACAAGATGGAAAAACTTATGAGTATAGTGGTTTTTGTCAAACAATTAGTGATGAAACAAAGTTTAATTGTAATGCACCTTTTGTGGTTCGTTTAACAAAACCGAATCATATCATAAAGTTTAATGACTCAATAAAAGGTGAGTTAAGTTATAAATCATTTGAAGTAGATAGTGTTGTGATACTAAATCATAAAAAAACACCGACAAATGAGTTTGCATCTGCAGTTGATGATATGCTTTATAATACATCCACTATAATACAAAATGAAGATCTTATAAATTCTGCAAGAGAGATACATATAAGAGAATCTTTGGGATACGAAAAAAATATAAACTATACTCATATTCCTAAAGTTATAAATTTAACTAAAAACACTAAACTAACTTATATAAAAGACCTTATAGCTGAAGGGTATTTACCTATAGCAATCTCAAACTATCTTGTAACTCTTGGATATGATACACCTAAAGAGATATTTTCTATAGAGGAAGCTATTAAGTGGTTTGATATAAATAAAATCTCAAAACTTGAGCAAGAATTTGATATAAATGAACTAAATAGGATAAACAAAGAATATCTTAATACTATGGATGAACTTAGACTATCAAAAATAGTTGGATTTGCTGATGAAGATATAGGAAAACTTGCAAAGTTGTATTTAGAAGAGTGTAGTACTATATCAGAAATTAAAGATAAAATTCAAACTATATTTAATTCTAAGAAACCACTCTCAGATTCAAAAATCAAATATGATTTATTATTATCAACACTTCAAGATGCACCATATATTGATAAATTTGATGATTTTAAAAAGTATATTATTGAAAAAACACAGATATCTGATGAAGAGCTTTTAATGCCACTTAGCTATATATTAACAGGAGCTACAAGTGGTCCAAATTTAGGTGATATATATCCACTAATTAAAAACTACCTAGGAGAAATAATAAAATGATAGATTCTTTAATAGTTGCATTTGCAACAATACTTGTAAGTATAATCTCACTTTACAAGTGGGTGATAATAATCTCAGCCCTACTTTCATGGGTAAAACCAGATCCATATAATCCAATAGTACAGATGCTTTATAGACTAACTGAACCAGCTTACGCATTAGTTAGAAGATTTATTCCAACAGTATTTGGTGGTATGGATATGGCACCATTGATTTTAATATTTGGATTACAATTTATAGAGATATTTGTGACAAATTTATTTGCTAAAATAATGTAATTATAAGGATAGTTATGAAAAAAATAATAATTAGTTGTTTACTAGGATTAAATCTATTTGCTAGTGATTCAACTTTTGTTGATGACTTACTTTTAGAAGTAACAGATACTTTAGATTCTAATTTAACACAAAAGATTAAATTAGAGAATGTAAAAAATTATATAAAAAGTATAAAGCTTGATGATAAAGTAGATAAAAAGAGATATAAACTTAATGTTATGGGACATTATGAAAATTACATGCTTTTAGGTGGATATAGTCCAAATAACCTAACTGAAAAAAAATGGAAAGATGGTATAAGAACAAGTGATGGAGAGTATGAAAGAGACTCAAATGAAGCACAATTTCAACTTAGTATTAAAGTACCACTTTATGCAAACTTTTTAAATAGTGGAGCAGATCTATTTTCTGCATATACTCAAAACTCATATTGGCAAGTTTATAATACAGATAAATCATCACCTTTTAGAGAAACAAACTATATGCCAGAACTTTTTATGGAGTGGCATCCAGATAAAAAATTTGGAGACTCAACTCTTACTAAAGCTAGATTTGCTCTAATTCATCAATCAAATGGTCAAGATGTAGGACAATCAAGAAGCTGGAATAGAACAGAGCTATTCTTTTTATTTCAAAATCAAAACATATTTTATGGTTTAAATATTTGGGATAGATGGGATGAAGAAACTAAAAAAGATATTGCTGCTATTGAGGGTGATGACAATCCAGAGCTTGAAGATCTAGTAGGAAATCAAAAATATTTTGTAAAGTATAAAGGTGAGAGTATTAATTTAATGCTATCACACCAAAATGATATTTTAGAATATAATATAAACAAAGGAAATACAAAGCTTGACATTACATTTCCATCTATTAATAGTAACTTTGATTTTTTCATTAGAGTTTTTGATGGATATGGTGAAAGTTTAGTTGATTACGATATTAAAATTCAAAGAGTTAGTTTTGGAATAATGTTATCTGATTGGATATAAATAGAAAAATTAATTAATTAATTTTTCTAACAAAAATAACTTTTAAATAGTTACCCTCTTGGAATTTTTTATTTACTTTAAAATCTTTTGGTAAACTATAAACCTCTTCTATACGATAGCCAACATTTAAATCCTTAAAAGCTTTTTCAATAAAATCTCTAAACTTTCTCATATTTAAATTTGCATAGTTTGTTGAAGCTACTATTAAACCACCATTTGCAGTAATTTGTATAATCTGTTTTAAAAGTTTTATATAATCTTTTGATACACTAAATGTATTTTTTTTACTTCTTGCAAAGCTAGGTGGATCTACTACTACCATATCGAATAATAACTTATTTTTTACTGCATATTTAAAATAGTTAAAAACATCTGCTACAACAATTTCTTGAGTTTTTGGATCAATATTATTTACACTAAACTGTTCACTTGTTTTTGCTAAACTTCTATTTGCTAGATCAACACTTGTGGTTTTTTTTGCACCTCCAAGAGCTGAGTAAACAGAAAATGCTCCTGTATATGAAAAAGTATTTAATACTGTTTTATTGTTTGAATATTTATCTCGTATAGTTTTTCGTACAACTTTTTGGTCTAAAAATATCCCTGTCATTGGTCCATCATCTAAGTATACTGCAAAGTTAACACCATTTTCTTTTACAATTATTGGAAACTCACCTTTTTCTCCTATTACAAAGTCGCCATTATCATCAATATATTGACCTTTAGCATCAAATCTTTTTTTCTCATATATAGCTTTATATTTTACAACATCTTTAAATGCATCTACAATTAAATCTTTAAAACTAAAAATTCCAAGACTATACCAAGTGATCATATAGTATTCATTAAAATAATCAATAGTTAAACCACCTATTCCATCACCCTCACCATTAAAAATTCTAAATGCTGTTGTACTAGAGTCATTATAAAAATCTTCTCTGTATTCTACCGCTTTTTTTATTTTATTTTTAAAAAATTCTACATCTATTTTTTCATTTTTATCCAAAGATAAAACCCAACCATAACCCTTGTTTTGTCTACCATAGTATGCATAAGCAATAAATCTTTTTTTGTTATCTTCAAGTGTTAGTAAACTCCCCTCCTCTTTTACAATCTCTAGTTTTTCTATAGTTTCTGGTGTTATTAGAGGGTATCCATCTTTAAAATCTTTAATATATTGTTCTTTTATTGTTAGATTAATCTGTTGTTTCATTTATCGCTTCCTTAGTTATGGAATTATATCATTTTTCATTATTGAATTAAATAAATGTTTTTATAAATATATTTAATCTATAAAATTCAAATTCTAGCTAACTTCAAGCCAATTATGATAAAATCAAAGATTAAAATAGACAATAAAGAGTAATATATAAATGACAAACAATAAAATATACCTATGTGCAATATGCAATATAGAAAGTGGTACATGCAATGAAGATTGTAAATTCTGTACACAAAGTGTAAAATATAAAGCCAACATACAAAGATACAAAACAAAAAAAATTGAAGATATAGTAAATGAAGCAAAAAAAGCTAGAGAAAATAAAGCAATAGGTTTTTGCTTAGTAACTGCAGGAAAAGGTCTAACCAAAGAGAGATTAGAGTTTGTATGTGAAGCTGCAAAAGCAGTAAATAAAGAAAACTTAGGTCTTAAAATAATAGCTTGTAACGGAACAGCTTCTATTGAACAACTTTTAGAGCTAAAAAAAGCTGGCGTAACAAACTACAATCATAATTTAGAGAGTTCAAAAGAGCATTATAAAAATATCTGTACAACACATACTTGGGAAGAAAGATATCAAACTTGTTTAAATGTTAAAGAGGTTGGTTTAAAACTCGTGTGTGGAGGTATCTTTGGTTTAGGAGAAACAAAGAAAGATAGAATATCAATGCTTAAATCAATAGCATCATTAGAGCCTATGAATGTACCTTTGAACTTCTTTCATCCAAATGAAGCTTTACCAATAGTTGAAAACTCAGTATCAAAAAAGGAAGCTTTTGAGCTAATAAAACTAGCAAGACAGATGATTCCTAATGCACATAAAATAATGGTAGCAGGTGGTAGAGAGCTTATGTTTAAAGAAAATCAATATGATATTTTTAAATATGGAGCAAACTCTATTGTAGTTGGTAATTACCTTACAACTTCAGGAAAAGTTGCTTCAAAAGATATAGATGAGTTAGAAAAACTTGGCTATGATATTGCATTTAGTTGTGAAGGTTAATATATATAATGAGTAATGAAATATCAATCATTGTAACTTTATCGTTAATCATATTTGCTTCGCCTCTTATATCTAAAATTATTAAAATACCTATCATTCCTATTGAGATATTTTTAGGTTCTGTTGCTGTTTCTTTATCTTTAATTCAAGAAAATCACATATTTACCCTTGTTGCCGAACTTGGATTTTTATATCTTATGTTTTTAGCAGGTTTAGAAGTTGATTTAAAAAAACTTGTTAAAATATCCCCTGATTTACTTAAAAAAGGGTTGATATACTCTACTTTACTTTATGTTTTTGCAGCTATATTTACTTTTGCATTTGATCTATCAAAAATATTCATAGTAACACTGCCTTTGATATCTATTGGGTTACTTGCTGTTTTAAAAAAGGAGTATGGTGATACCCCTTGGTTAAATTTAGCTATTACTGTTGGACTTATTGGGGAGATAATCTCTATTATAGTTTTAACAGCTGTTAGTGCTGGTTTAGAGTTTGGGCTTACTAGTCAATTTTATGGAACACTAATAGAACTTAGTATAGTTTTTGCAGCTATGATTATCTTTTATAACTTTTTTCATCATCTTATATGGTGGTATCCAGAGTTAAAAACATATCTTATGCCAGAAAATGACAATAAAGAGCAAGATATAAGACTCTCTATGGGGATATTTTTTCTTATGATTGCAGTTATGTTATATCTTCATCTTGAAGTTGCTCTTGGTGCTTTTATTGCTGGAGTATTTATAACAACATTTTTTAAACACAACAAAGAGTTACCTCACAAGCTAGAGCACTTTGGATTTGGATGGTTAGTACCTATATTTTTTGTTTGGGTTGGTACATCTTTTGAATTAAAATCACTTTTTATGGATGATTTGATTTTCGTATCATTGCTTATTACTATATCTATGGTTTTAATTAGATTTCTTAGTTCAATGTTGTTTGTTAAAGATATCGGATTTAAGAACTCTACACTTTTGGCTTTATCTCACTCTATGCCTCTAACACTTCTTATTGCTGTTGCAACTTTAGCATTTCAAAATCAAAGTATAAGTCAGTTTTACTATTATGCATTTATTTTAGGTGCTATATTTGAAGTTATATTTGTAATGATACTTATTAGACTTATCTCTAATTCCAAAATGAAAAATGAAAAGTCAGACTAACAATACTTTTGATTTAATAGTTGTAGGAGCTGGTGCTTCTGGAATGATCGCTTCTATTAAATCAGCTTTAGAAAATAAAAAAGTATTACTTCTTGAAAAGCTCTGCTCAATAGGTCTTAAACTAAAAGCAACAGGTGGAGGAAGATGCAATCTTAGTAACACTTTAGATAATGTTGAGTTTATGAACTCATTTGGTAGAAATGGAAGGTTTATGGCAACAGCAATAGGTGAATTTAACCACAAAGATTTAATAACTTTTTTGAAAACAATAGGTGTTGATACACATATACCTGATGGTTTTAGAATATTTCCAACTACTCACAATTCAGAAACTATCTTAAATGCTTTAGAGAAAGAGTTAAAAAGATTAAATGTACAAATAGAGGTATCAACAAAAGTTGAAGATATAATTGTTGAAGATGAAAAGGTAGTTGCAGTTTTAACACAAAACAATAAATACTTTAGTTCAAATGTAATCATAGCAACAGGAGGCTTAGGATATCCAAAGCTAGGCTCACAAGGTGAAGGGCATAATATAGCTAAAAATTTAGGACATAAAATCACACCTTTACACCCTGCAATGATGCCTCTTAGTGTAAAAGAAAGCTGGGTTGAGAATTGTCGTGCTGATACTATTGCTAAGGCTATAATAAAAGTAGATATAAAAAAATATAATAAACTAAAACTATCTGGAGATCTAATATTTACATCAAATGGTATTAGAGGTCCAGTTGTTTTAGACTTCTCAAGAGAGATCACTCCACTTTTAGAAAAATATGATGAAGTTCCAATATTAATTAACCTTACAAAAGGTATGGATGAAAATCAAATTTTAAATCATATAAAAAAACAGATATTAAATAATCCAAATAAAACATTACTAGAACACTTAAATACTTTAATTCCAAACTCAGTAATCTTGGAGTTTTTAAAACTTTTAGATATAGATAAAAATATAAGTTTTGCAAAAATAGAGGGGATAAAAAAAGACAAATTAATTAAACTATTAGCTTGGACACCATTAACTATAACAGGTCATGATGGGTTTAAAAAAGCTATGATTACAAGAGGTGGTATTGACCTAAAACAAATAGATCCAAACAGTATGCAAAGTAAACTAATAGATGGTTTATATTTCTGTGGCGAGATTGTAAACCTTGATGGTCCATGTGGTGGATATAATCTTCAGTGGTCTTTTTCTAGTGGATGGCTTGCTGGAAAAAAAAGTAGTGATCTTTAATGGATCAACTTCTACTATAACTCTATTTTTTGAAATGCTTCTATTATTGTTATCTGTTCTAGTTTTTTGATTTTTTCCTCTAAAGATTCTACGGTTTCATTATCTTCTAATTTCAAACTTCTTTGATGTATTATAGAACCTTCATCATAGTTTGAAGTTACATTATGTACTGTAATTCCACTCTCTTTTTCACCATTTTTTATAACAGCTTCATGTACATATCTACCATACATACCATCTCCACCATATTTAGGAAGTAGTGCTGGATGAGAATTTATTATTTTATATTTTTTTGTTAAATTATCTGGTATTTTTTTCATATAACCTGCTAAAAAAATATATTGACACTTGTATTGATCTAATAGCTTTTCTAAAGTTATATCTACTTCATCATACTTTTTATCATTTACTACAAAGTTTGGTATCTTATATTTTGTTGCTTTATCTAAAACATTTGCGTTTGTGTTATTTGTAATAATAAGTTTTATATTTAAGTTAAGTACATTACTTTGTATAGCATCATAAATTGTATCCAAAGATGTTCCGTTATGTGATGCAAATATTGCGATATTTGACATAAAATTCCTCACTATTTATTATGATATAATTTTTTCGTACTTTACAGTAACTTTACTTAATTGAGATGTAGATTTCAACTTCATCTATGACGGTTTATTTTTGTTAAATATTTTTAATATACTTATTTTATATTTATATATTTTAAATTGAATAGTGTATTTTTTAAATATCATATCTCTTACATTCTCATCATCTGAATAAAATGATTGTCTGCATTTAAGTGGTGAGTTTATTAAATTGTCTATTTGTTCATTTAAATCATTGTGAAAGTTTTCACTTGCACTAATTTTGTCTTCTGATATATGTTTTAAAATAGTTAATAATTGAGTTTTATATAACCTAGTTTTAAATATTTGCATTAGCTTTTAAATCTTTAAAAAATATTTCCATTTCATTATCGTATTGTTCTTGTGATAACATTTCCATTGTACCATTTTCACACTCTTCAATAACTTGTTCTAATTCTTTTTTTCTCTCATAAAAATATGGGTCATATTCTAAGTTTTTATCTTTGGTTATAGTGATACTTTCATTATGATTATTAACATAACTCATAAAGTCTGACACATAGCTATCTTTAATTTGTACTGCCATTGTTTGCATAATAAACTCCGATAATTTATTTATATATCATTGTATCAAAACTTAAGTGAATTTCACTTAAGTTTTATTACTATTTTTCTTTTGTAAATAACATACCAAAAGATGAATTTAATCCACTTATAACTTGTACTAACTTCCATCCATCTTTATTCATTTTTGCTAATGTTTTACCTTGACACTTACCACCACACAAATTTACATTATCGCCTAATGAGCCATAGGCATATTTATCACTACAACTACTTTTTGAAAAACAAATTGTTTATTCACCTTTTTTTGCATAAGTAGAACTTGATACTAATCCAAGAAATACTAATACTAAAATTAATTTTTTCATTTAAAACTCCTAAGTTTCATTTGCTATTTAATTTAATAAATAAGCATATCTGAAAATATAAAAATTATATTCTTAGATACAACGGTTGAA
>JAYEMI010000049.1:0-2093 GCA_034718015.1 Campylobacterota bacterium
AAAATAATATTAATCACTAAAACTCCCTCTTATTATAATTTTGATTATACTTAAAAGTCGTTAATAAACTACTTAGAATGGGAATTTATAAAATATTCTAACTCTTTTTTAAATCTATTGGAACTATAGTTATTTACCTCATTTGATATACTCTTATAATCAAACTCAATCTCTTCAAATCTACCTACAGCAATTTTAATATCTTTAACTGTTTGGTTTTTAAAATGTACACCTGTAATTTCATCTGTAATTGTTTGTGCTGTTGCACCATCTTTTAAAGCAATTACAGGTGTTCCACATGCCATTGCTTCAATTGGTACTATTCCAAAGTCTTCTATTGCTGCATAGATAAAACCTTTTGCCTTTTGCATATATTGTGTTAATAGTTCATCCTCTTGATAACCTAAAACTTCAATATTCTCTTTTGCAATCTCTTTTATAGCTTTTAGTTCCTCCCCTGCACCAATCACTACTAGTTTTTTATCTAGTAGTTCATTAAATGCTTCAACTATTAATTTTGTTTTTTTATATGGAACTAGTCTTGATGCTGTTAGGTAAAAATCATCTTTTTTCTCTTTTAGTTTAAACTTATCTATATCTACTGGTGGATTTATAACTATTGAGTCTCTTTTATAAGTTTTTGATATACGATTTGCTACAAACTGCGAATTTGCTATAAAAAAATCAACCCTATTTAGTGTGTTTATGTCCCACTTTTTTATATATTTTAGTGTTAGTTGAACTATGAACTTTTTTGGTTGTTTTAGGTTTTGTGTATACTCATCGTATAGATCCCAAGCGTATCTAATAGGTGTATGACAGTAGCAAAAGTGTATTTGTGAATCTGTTTTTTTCACCCCTTTAGCAACTGCCCAAGATGAACTGATAATAATATCAAATCCACTTAAATCTAAACTCTCAATAGCCATTGGAAATAAAAAAAGATAGTTTCTAAAATGATTTTTAGCAAAAGGTAAATTTTGTATAAATGTAGTTTCTACAAATTTCCCATTTAAAACTTTTTCTCTATCCTTTTCATCTAAAAAATCAACAAGTGAATATATAGTAGCATCAGAATAGATATCTATTAAAGCTCTTAAAACCTTCTCTGCACCTGCATTTGTCACAAGCCAATCGTGTACTATCGCTACTTTCAATTGTTTCCTTTGTTTAGTTTTCTCTCATACCGTTCCGTCATGGTTGTATTTCCCAATAATCCACCTTGATGAATGTATAATACAGTACAATCTTTTAAATTAAGTATATCAAAGTTTTCTAAAAGTGTATTCCAGCCTATTGGATCATACAAAAGATCAAACTCTATATTTGTTTGTTCTTTTAACTCTTTCCATATTGTATAGTTTTCTTTATATAGTTTTCCAAAGTGGTATTTTTTTGGTGGGCTTATTATTATTGGATGTTGTTTTTCGTCAACCGCTAACTCTAAAAACTGTTTTTTTAAATACTCTGTATCACCAACACAAGGGCAAGTTAGAACTTCTATATCTAAATACTTTTGTAAAAATAGAGCAGTTGTACCTGTACCTGATGGTAAAAATATTTTCAACTCTTTTATTTTATGTTTTTCTTGATACTCTTTTATCTCATTTGCTAGTATTTTTAATCCATATTCTGCATTTTGTATTGCACCACCCTCATCTATAAATAATTCATCTGATTTTATCTCTAAAGATAATTTATCAAAGTTTTCATCAACTACTATTTTCATACCATTTTGCAAGGCATATTTATAGTTTCCTTGTGGGTTTTGTTCTAAATATGAAGGGATATGAGAAACATAATATATAAACTCCCACCCTTTTAGCTTTGCCAATACTGATAGGCTATACATAGCGTTTGATTGGTTTGAGCCATGACTTATTAGTGTGGTTATATTTGGGAAATCATTATCTAAGTAATAGTGTAGTTTTCTAGCTTTATTTCCACTAAAATCTTTATGCAACAGATCATCTCTTTTTACTAAAAATTGATAATTTTGGAATATTATAGTTTGGATTGGCGAATTATTTAGTTTTATCATTTTATATTGTAAAATAGTTATTTACAAAGGATTGATTTTTTGTAAGATTAAT
>JAYEMI010000050.1:0-10088 GCA_034718015.1 Campylobacterota bacterium
TTGGACGCGAATTATAATAGGTTTTATTTTATTTGTCAAGGGTGTTTGCTTAATTGAAGTTTAAATTTTTGAATTTGTGATCTCTAGGTCTTTATTACTATCTTTTGCATATTGTTTTGTATGAACAGAATAAACAATCTGCTTGGTTATCTGTTTGTTTAAAATTAACCTTTGTTGTTTTTAAAGCCTTAAAGTGTATATTTAAAAGTTCTATCTTCTCTTTTAGCATCACCTCATTTTTTATAGTAGTGTCATTTAAAGTATAATATGCAACATCATTTATCATTTTATCACGACTTGCTAGATAATAAAATTCCAATTGAAAATCTTTTGACTCTTTATAATTCTTAATTGTGTCTATTTTTAAAGATGATGATGTTTTATAATCAAGTATTTCATAAGTGTTATCAGGATATTTATCTATTCTATCTATTTTACCTTTTATAGTAATATCATTATATTTAAGATTAAATGGTAATTCTACTGAATCAATTGTGATTCCATTTGATGCTCTTATTTTTTCATACTCTAAAAATCTATTTAATCTTTTTTTCCATAACTCTAACTCAAGTATTAAATACGGATTTGAAGTTGCTTCTTTTGCAAGATAATTAGATATATATTGTTCATTTAAATTATTTTCTTTTACTGCATTCTCAAGTGCGTTATGTATTATATTTCCAACTTCGTAATTTTGTGGTTTTATACTAATTGTATGTTCTTTTATTTTTGAAATATAGTTAAAATAATATTGTCTTTTACATGTTAGGTATGATTTTAGACTTGTAGCTGACCACTCTTTTTTACTTAAATCGATATCTAATTCTATATCTTTATAAAAGTGATTTAGAGTTTTTGTATTAAAAAGTATTGAGCTGTAGTCTTTTTTTTCTAAATACATTTTGTAGTTTGGAAATAGTTGCATAATAAACCTACTCATAACTAATACATCATCATCTATATATGATATCGCTATACTTTTTGCTTTTGAAAAAAATCTTTTATAATAATATCTTTGTAAATTTTCTCTATCATTTAATGTTGGTAAACCTGATAACTCTTTTAGCTTTGAAGATATGAATTTATCTTTTACACTTATTTTTGGTATTTTATCATCATTAAAGTCTATTACTATAACACCATCAAACTCAACTAGTCTTGTTTCAAGTATACCTAAAACTGTTATTTTTCCACCATTTATATCATCAATAGTTATGCTTGATATTTGTTTTTGTAGTAATTTTATAAACTCTTTTAATAATATTTGATCACATACATCTCCAATATTGGAAAAAATCAATATATCTAATGAAATTTTAGTTTGCTCTAAAAATTCTTTAATCTCTTCATTTGACTCTAATGATAATAGATATTTAAATATCTCATCAAATAGATCTTTTGTAAGTATATTATTCCAATGATTTTTAAATAAACAATTGAAAATATCAAAATCAAGTTCTAAAAATTTAGATAGTTCATCATCTTTTGGCTCGTAGTCTACTAATATTTTATTGATATGTTTTAAAGTTTGAACAACTCTTGATTTTTGTATACCTCTACCCATAGCAAAATTAAAGTAATGTTCACTATCAAACATCTCTAAAGTTGTTGCTATAGTTTCATTTGGAATTGCAACTGCTATTTTTTCTGGTTCTATACCATTTTTTATCATTTTTGCTATTTGATATTTAATAAATGCTATTTGTTCTATTTGAGATGAGACTGGAGATATTACTATTGTTTGATTCTCTTTATTTAAAGCTTTGGAGTCAACTATTTTATTATTTGATATATCAATTGTATATGTTGTGTCTAAATCTAAGTTATCATCCACATTGAATAATTTCATATTTTTTTGATTAAACTCATTTAGGGTGAATACTATTTTTGTATTTATTTGTTTTGATATATCCGATATAACTTTAAATTCAAAAGATGATAAATACCCTTCAAGATTTATTGTTATATCTGTAAACTGCTCTATATACTCACTATTTATTATATACCTATTTGGTAAAAGTATATTATCTACATAGTTATTATCTTGCAATAATTTTGTATAGTTCTTGTGTATTGTTTTTAAAATTGATATGTGATCACTATATAGAGTATAAGTATCAAATGAAAGAAGGGTATCAAACTCTACATATTCATTTGAGGTTTCGATAAAGAATCTAAAAAGATATTCACTTTGTTTTATGAAGGTTGAAAAATCACTACTAAGTCCAAGTTTTTCTAAGCTACTATTTTTAATTGCATCTTTTAGGTACAATATTTTTAGATTTTTATCTATAAATTTTCTATTATCTTTATCTAATACAACTCTTTGAAAAAAATCTCCAATAGAGATATATTTTTCTAGTAGTTGATTGAAAGATCTTTTTTTAGAGACCTCTTCTCGTATAGCCCTACTTGTAGGATATACGACTAAACTATTTTTTAGCATTTGTTTTTATGTAAAAATTACCTTTATTATTTCCAACTGTAATAGTCCCTGTAATATTCCAATATCCAAGACTATTTATATCAAACTCTTTACTATCATCTTTAAATGATAATTTTACATCATGCTCATGCGTTGTTGTTTTAGTTACTAAAATATCAATCTCTTTATTTTTTACATCGTTTCCATTTTTGTCTTGTACTAATACTGTAAATCTGTTTTTACCTATTTTTAAAATACTTTTTCTTGTATCTCTATTTTTAATTACCCTTTGAGATAAAAATATATCTTCATATGAAAGTCCTATTATCTCCTCTTCATTAAATAAAAACTTTACATTATAATTCTCTTCAAAAATATTATTCTGAGCCACCATATCATTAAAATTTCTATCCACTTTCTGATAATCACTTAAAAAAGCATTATCATCATCTTTCCCTACATCTGATTGTAAAGTCGTATAAATTGTCCAATATATCAAAGCAATACCTAAAGCGAATTTCAATACAAACAAGGTATATATAAGCCATTTTGGCATTGGTTTAAACTCTTCGTTATTTTTCATTTTGGGATCCTAGTTTCTTATATTTTCTCTCTCTTAAAACTATTACAGCATATAAAATTATTCCTGCTAATACAAGAGTGTACATAAACATTCTCCAAATAGTACTTGCTGTTTTACCTTCACTTCCTATACTTGAATCTAATTTAATCCCTTTACTACTAGCAATACTATCAGCCATCTGAGCTATTCCATTTAAAGTAGCTGCACTAGTTTTAGCAAAAAGAGTGTTTTTGTCTTTTGATGCTAAAAGTGGTATCACATAGCTATCTAAAACATCATCTTTATCTATAACATCTTTTAAATCATCTGATGTTAAGATATTTATATAAAGCTGATCAATCCCCATAGTTAAAACTGCATATGGCGGTTTTAAATCTTTTACTAGATTTTTCTCCATCACTTTTGCTAATTTTTGTCTCTCTTTTCTTGGTAGTTCTGGGTTTATTCCATTATTCTCTTTGATATCTATATATAGATTAACCCCTAATTTTACTTTTGCTTCTTTTGTAATCTCAAGCATTTTATCTTGTGCTCTTTGATCTATTAGATCATCATGTGATATGATATATCCATTTGTGTTAGCATACAATGTACCAACAAGTAATGACACAAGTAATAAAAATTTAATTTTCAATTGATTTTTCCTTAGAATAAAATAAGTATGTATGCTACAAAGTTTGTCCTTAAAAGGTAATGAATGATTTATACTAAATCTCATGCTAAATTTAACTAAAAAGCAACATTTTAAAAGCGATTATATAAAGGGCAAGTGCGAGTATCTTTTTAATAGTATTTGATGATATTTTATAGTTTAATAGATAATTTCCAATAATTCCACCCATAAATGCTGCTATTGATAAAATTAACAACAATAAATAATCAAGCTCAATAACACTTGCATAAGAACTAAATGCAACAATTGATGAAAAAGGTATGACAAAAGATATACCAAGGGATATTTTTTTGGCATCATAACCAAATAAAAATAGTATAGGAGATATAATTGATCCTCCTCCTATACCTAAAAGTCCAGAAAACAGACCACCTATAGAACCTGAAAATATTAAAACTACTAAACTATAAGGGTTATTTTGTGTTTGTGGCTTTTTATAAAACAGTACCATAGAAGCTATGAGTAAAAGTACATAACCAAATATAGTTTTAATTAAAACCTCATCAAGAACTAAAGAAATCTTTGCACCAATAAAGGCAAAAACAGATGAACTAATTACTAAACTTAATACAAATTTTTTATCAAAAATATTGTTTTTAAAATTTAAAAAACTTGTTGTAACTGTAGTGATGAAATTTACAAAAAGACCACTAGCTCTTGCTAAATCAAAAGATACACCAACTATATTAAGTGTAGGAACTAAGGCAACAGCAGAACCAAGACCTGCAATTGAAAACACAGTTGATAGTATTAAAGTTATAACAAAATATATTAAGTATTCAAACAAAGTTTTATATAAACCAAATCAATAAAATAAGACCAAAAATAATTCTGTAGATACCAAAAACCACAAAAGTAAAATTCTCAAGAAATTTTAAAAATAATTTTATAGTTAAGTATGCAACAAAAAATGCCGTTACAAAACCAACACCTAAGACTAAAAAGTTTGCATCTGTAAAGTCTTTATAGTGTTTTAATAAATCGTAACCAGTAGTAGCACACATAACAGGAAAAGCCAATAAAAAACTAAACTCTGCTGATGCTTTTCTATTTAATCCAACAAGCATAGCACCTATTATGGTACTTCCAGCACGACTAGTACCTGGTATTAAAGCAAAAATTTGAGCAATTCCTATATAAAATGCTTGCTTATAACTTACTTTTTCAATATCATCTATATGCGTATCTGTTTCTTTATAAAATCTCTCAACTATTAAAAATATTATACCACCTATTATAAACATAATAGCTACAATTTTTATATCAAACATAGCTTTTATTTGTGTTGAAAATATAAAACCAACAGCACCAATTGGTATAAAAGCAAGAATCAGTTTTTTCCAAAGCTCTATTTTACTTGGATGAAATTTATCTTTGTAATTTAATAATACAGCTAAAATAGCAGCAAACTGAATAATAACCTCGTATGCTTTTGTTACATTTGTTTGCTCTATATTTAAAAATTCTGATGCTACTATTAAATGTCCTGTTGAACTAATAGGTAAAAATTCTGTAAATCCCTCTATGATACCTAATATTATAGAGTCTAGTATTCCCACTTTAATGTCCTTGTTGTTTTGTTAGCTTTAAAAATAGCTTCAAAGAGTGTTTCTCTTTTTTTGATATTTTGTAAGATATTTTTGCTAAATATCTATTTATTAGTTTGACAGATACTCCTGTTTTTTTGGAGTATTGTTTTATTATATATTGTGGAATTTTAACTTTAGTTTTTAAAAATTTTGTTGTCAAATCTTTTAAGTACTTATCATTTTTATTTACACAAAGTCTTGCAAAAACAAAGGGTAAATTATATTTTTCTTTCCAAACTTTTGCTAAATCAATAAACTCTTCACTTTTACTATTTTCATAATGATATAGAGCCTTATCACCTATTAATATTTTTCCTTTTATATTTAAAATCTTAGCTAATGCATTAGAACTTTCTGATTGAAAATCTTTTTCATACTCACCTTTTAAAGCCAATACAGACAAAACTTCATTTTGTGCTACTATACCTATATCTAAACAATTACAATTTCTTGAAGCGATTGAAGATATAAATGCTGCATCAATTTTTCTATTTTTAAATTGTTTATTTATTATTGATGGGTATGATTTTTTATAGTTTATTATCTGTTTTATTTGAGAAGAGCGTATATTTTTCTTTATAAATATATAAAAAGGTAAAAGATTAATAAAGTCAATTTTTGCAAAAATCATATAGAAAAGTGTCCTTAAAATTATTTTGCTATAATAACTAATATTAAATAAGAGGTGAGTTAATAATGGTAACGATAGAGTTTTTAGGACCAATTGGTAAAAAACCAATAAAAGTTGATATAGAAAATTTAAATCAACTTAGTGATATATTAAAAAACGATGATAGTTTAAAAGAGTGGCTTTTAAATAGTGCTGTTGCTGTTAATGATATATTAGTTCAAGATAATTCAGTTGTGTTAAAAGATGGAGATAGAGTATCTTTACTTCCTCCTGTTTGTGGTGGTTAAGATGGAACACCTAGAACTACACGATGGTAGCTTAGAAGTAGAGAAGATTACAAACAAATGGTATAACGACTTTAGGCTATCAAACTATGGTGCTATTATAACTTTTATTGGTGTTGTTAGAGATGAGGATGGAATAGATGGTCTTAGCTTTGATATATATGAGCCAATTTTAAACTCTTGGTTTCAATCATGGCAAGAAAAAGCAAATAAGCAAAATGCTATAGTTCTTATGGCTCACTCAAGAGGTGATGTTTTAAATCACACTAGTTCTTATATTGCTGCTGTTTGTAGTCCTAAAAGAAGAGTTGCTTTAGAACTTATTGATCAATTTGTTGAAGATTTCAAAGCATCTGCTCCTATTTGGAAATATGATATCATAAATACAAAAAGAGAATATGCTTTAGAAAGAAGTACAGCTATAAAAGGTGCTGGACTTTTAAGCTAAATAGAACTAGGATATAAAAAATGAGAATAGATCTTCATAATCACACTACACTTTGCAATCATGCTGTTGATACTCCAGATGAATATATACAAAAGGCAATATCTTTAGGTATCGATATCTATGGTTTTAGCGAACACGCTCCCATGAAGGGTTTTGAGGATGGATATCGTCTTACATTAGATAAAAAAGAATTTTATGAAACAATGGTTTTAGATCTTAAAGAGAGATATAAAAAAGATATAAAAATAGTTTTAGGATATGAAGTTGATTTTATAGCTGGAGATTATATTTTAGATGAGATTTCAAATGCAAATGTTGATTATCTTATAGGTTCAGTACATTACCTTGATAAATGGGGATTTGATAATCCGGAGTTTATTGGTGAATATAAAAGTCGAGATATAGATAAAATATGGAGTGAATACTTTGAAGCAGTAAAACTTATGGTAGAAACAAAAAAATTTAATATTGTTGGACATTTTGATTTAATAAAAGTATTTAAATTTTTGCCAAAAAAAGATATAAAAGTATTAGCCCTAGATACTTTAAAAGCTATAAAAAAATCTGGCATGGTTTTAGAGATAAATCCTGCAGGATTAAGAAAACCAATAAAAGAACAATATCCATCTAGTTCTCTTTTAGAGTTAGCATTTGAACTTGATATCCCTATCACATTTAGTAGCGATGCTCATAGCGTAGAACAAGTGGGATTTGGATACGAAGATGTTACAAAGTTAGCTAAACAAATTGGATATTCAAAATGTATCTATTTTGAAAACAAAAATAAAATAGAAACTATTTTTTAACTAGATTGATACTTTAAGCCCAAATTTGAAGGTGTGGTATAGAAGCAACTGCTCTTATTATATCACTTCTTGTTACAATCCCAACACATACATCATCACTATTAACAACAGGTATTGCATTTAAATTAAAATCAACCATAACTTTTGATACTCTTCTTATATCTGAAATTGGATCTGTGGTTATTATCTGTTTTGTTGCAACTTCAGATACCTCTCTTTTTAAATTTTGTTTTACAAATGCGGGATCTTCCATAAATAGATTTAAAATGTCATGTTTTGTAATCATCCCTTTTAGATGTTCTTGCTTATCTGCCCTTACTGTTAATTGCTGAATACTTTTATCTTGCATTAAATCATAGCAATCTTGAACCGTAGCAGTATCATCAACAGTTAAAACTACTTTATTCATAATTTGTTCAACATGATATATCTCAGACCTTGTATCTAAGTTTGTAGCTTGTTTATATAAGTCTTTTGCCTTCTCTGTAATTTTACCTTTGTATAATTTATCTTTGAAGCTCTCTCTGTGTTCTCTTCTTTCATTATCATCTTCTTGATCCGAAGTTTTATTTTTTACAACAGCAGATGGGTGTGCTTCATGTACAGAATATAGTCTATCTATCGTACTTCTAAAATTTAATCCATCATCATCATACATTGCAAACATAACATTCCCCTATTAATAGCTTTTAGTAAGTGTATTATAATTATATTAAGATATTATCTACCTTATGAAAAAAATATTAATATCAACACTTACTTTTACTTCACTTTTATTTGGAGAAATTGTTCTAAATAAAAATATTGAACAATTTGAACTATTCAATCAATTTGATAAAAAACAATCAATAAAACAAGATACAAAAAAAATAATTTTTGCTTTTAAAAAAGCATCAGGGCATATAGTAAAAGATTTTTTAGCTAGCAAAGAAGCTGAATATTTATCTAAAAGAGATGCTTTATTCGTAGCTGATGTATCTGCTATGCCTTCAGTTATAAGATGGTTTGTTTTAGATGATTTAGATAAATATAACTATTCTATTATTTTAATTGAAGATGATGAGATATCTGATAAGTATAAAGATGAAAAAAATATAGAAAAGATTTTAGTTGTTAGCTTGGATAATTTAAAAGTTATCAAAATAGAACACTTTGATAATGTAGAGGATTTGGAAAGTAGTTTAAATTAATAAACTACTTAACAAAAGCATACATAGCTTTTATCTCTTCAGGCCATATTGTTTCATCAATCGTCTCTAAAACCATTGGAATATCATCCATTCTTTCATCGTTCATAATAAAATCAAAAGCATCCCAACCTATTTCTCCTTGACCTAAGCTATGATGTCTATCCACTTTACTTCCCAAAGGTGGTTTTGAATCATTTATATGCATCCCCATTAAATATTCACGACCTACAATTTTATCAAAATCACCCCATGTTTTGTCATACGCTTCTCGTGTTCTTATATCATAACCTGCAGTGAACATATGACAGGTATCTATACAAACTCCAATTCTACTTTTATCCTCTACCCTATCAATTATATACTCTAAATGCTCAAATTTGTATCCAAGGTTACTTCCTTGACCTGCAGTGTTTTCTATTACTGCTTTTACATTTTTAGTTTTATCTAAAGCTATATTTATAGATTCTGCTATCACATCCAAACACTCTAACTCTGCATAGTGTAGTTTTTCATTATACTCTGGGTCTTTTTTCGCTATTTTTTGAAGATGACTTCCTGGATGAAAATTCAATCTATCAAGTCCTAAAATATCACACCTTTCTAATTCATCTATAAAAGCATTTCGACTCTTTTCTAATTTTTCCTCCTCAGGGTTTCCAAGGTTTATAAGGTAACTATCATGTGGTAAGATGTGCTTTGGTAGTATTTTACTCTCTTCAAGATTTTTAAACCATGCATCAAGTGTTTTTGTTTCAAATGGTTTTGCATCCCATCTTTTTTGATTTTTTGTAAATAATGCAAATGCCTTTGCACCAATCGCCATTGCGTTTAAAGGTGCATTTTGTACTCCACCACTTGCACTTACATGTGCTCCTACAAATTTTGCCATTTTTTTCCTTCGTAATATTTATCTAATTTAACGGATTATATCGAAAAAGAGTTTTAGATTCATTATTACTACAGTTTATTTTTTCTTCTCTTTTTATATACTATAGATTTCCAACGATAATTTATAGTATAGTATGCCATTGTAGAAAATAAAGTAGAATAAAAAATAGATCCAGTGTAAAGAGGTATAACTATATTTTTTATATTTGAATTAAACCATAAAACTGTAAGTTCTACCTCAACTAAGTCCATATTTAATATAAAACTACCTGTAATATACTCAACATAATATATAAATGGCATCGTTATAGGATTTGTTATCCAACATAAAGCTAAAGCAATGGGTAGATTAAACCTACCCACAAAAGTAAATAATAAAACAGCAAACATCTGTAAAGGCATAGGGATAAAAGCTATAAATAATCCCAAAAAGATACCACGAGACACCATTCTTCTACTACTTGACATATACTCTTCAGATATATTATATTTTCTTAAAAAATCTTTTATTTTATGATTATTATTTGTTTGTTTTATTACTTTTTTAAACATTTCAAAATATATCTTAAAT
>JAYEMI010000051.1:0-10053 GCA_034718015.1 Campylobacterota bacterium
GATGATGTACGTGAAGGTATCATCGCTTATAAAATTGCGGCTCATGCAGCGGATATCGCTAGAGGTCGCAAGGGTGCTAGAGATGTTGATGATGAGATGAGATTTTAAGTTTTCTCTTAAAAAATAAAGTTGGGAGTAATATGGAAAATAAAAATAATAATCTATTTGAAATAGATGGTGATATGGTATCTTTAGATGAGTTGATGGACCTATTTAAAAAGAATAAAGTAGAAAATAAAGCAGAAAATAAAGCAGTCAAAAAAAGAGAAGAGGAGCAAGAGCTTAAACCATACCAAGCTGAACTTATAAAACTTCAAACGCATATAGAAAATACTAAGCAAAAGATGATAATTCTTTTTGAAGGTCGTGATGCTGCAGGTAAAGGTGGAACGATAAGAAGAGTCACTAGGTATATGAATGAGAAACATTACAGAGTGGTAGCTTTGGGTAAACCAACAGAAGAGCAAAGAACTCAATGGTTTTATCAAAAATATATTCAACATTTTCCAAGAGGTGGAGAGATAGTTTTATTTGATAGAAGCTGGTACAATAGAGCTATGGTTGAATCTGTGTTTAACTTTTGTACGCAAAAAGAGTATGATGATTTTATGAAGAGTGTTACAGAGTTTGAAAAAGATTTAACAAGACAAGGTACAATTTTAGTAAAATTATATTTTAGTGTTACAAAAGATGAACAAGCAAGAAGATTTGAAAGAAGAAAAACTGATCCACTTAGACAATGGAAGTTAAGTGAGATTGATGTACAAGCTCAAGAGAAATGGGATGATTTTACAAATACAAAATATGAGATGATAAAAAGAACTCACTCACATAATGCTCCATGGACAATAATTAGATCAAACGACAAGCATAAAGCAAGACTTGAAGTTCTAAAAGTTATTTTAAACTCAATGGCATATGAAAATAGAGATGAAACATTACAGTATCAACTTGATCCAAATATAGTAATATCAGGTGCAAGAGAGATTGAAATAATGGATTCTCAAAGAATCAATGGTGGAAAATTTATCGATTAGAAAAAGAAATATTATTAGTTTTTATTATTTTTTAGTATAATAAAAACTAATATTTTAAGAGCTATTCATTACTATTAAATGCTTCACTTAGTAACATTAATAACTGTATAATAATATCTTTTAAATTTTTTTAATCTCATTTTATAAAACTATTTGTTAAAATCAAACAAATTTATAATTTATTTAGAAATAAAGGAAAATATATGAGTATTCCAATTCATAAATATGATGTAGTGATTGTAGGTGCAGGACTTGCTGGTTGTGCTGCTGCTAGAGAAGCTGCACATGCAGGATTAAGCGTTTGTGTGCTTACTAAGTTACATCCACTAAGATCACATTCAGGTGCTGCGCAAGGTGGTATAAATGCTGCTTTAAGCGAAGAAGATAGTATAGAACTTCATGAGTTTGATACAGTTAAAGGTAGTGATTACTTAGGTGATCAAGATGCTATTAGGTTGATGTGTTCAAAAGCTCCAGAAACTATTAGATGGGCTGAAAAAATGGGTGCTGTTTTTAGTAGAGATGAAGAGGGAAATATCGCTCAAAGACCATTTGGTGGTCAATCTTCACCAAGAGCTTGTTATGCAAAAGATAGAACTGGTTTAACTTTACTTCAAACTATTTATGAACAAGCTCACAGAGATGGTGTAGATTTTAAAGATGAATATTATGTATCGGATGTGATTTATGAAGATGGAAAAGTAAATGGTGTATTTGCTTATGATTTAATAGATTCTAAACCGATGATTTTTAATGCACGTGCTGTTATGTTTGCAACTGGTGGATATGGTAGAGCATTTAAAATAAACTCTAATGCACATGCAAACACAGGTGATGCACTTTCAATAGTAGCTAGAAAAGGTTTACCTTTGGAAGATATGGAGTTTGTACAATTTCATCCAACAGGTATAGCTGGATCTGGAGTACTTATATCTGAGGCTGCAAGAGGTGAGGGTGGTAAACTTTTTAACTCTGAAGGTGAAAGATTTATGGAAAAGTATGCTCCAAATAAACTAGAACTTGCTTCTAGAGATGTTGTATCAAGAGCAATTACACAAGAGATTTTAGAAGGTAGAGGTTGTGGAGAATTTAAAGATCATGTTAAGATTGACTTAACACATCTTGGTGCTGATTTAATCAATGAAAAACTTCCAGAGTTAAGAGATTTAGCTATAACATTTTTAGGTCAAGATATGATTGAAGAGCCTATTAGTATAGCTGCAACTGCACACTACTCTATGGGTGGTATTCCAGTTGATACTGCTGGTCATGTAAGACAAAATACAAAAGATTTAGTTGAAGGTTTTTATGCTGCTGGTGAGTGTGCTTGTGTTAGTGTACATGGTGCAAATAGACTGGGAGCAAACTCAGTTCTAGAAGCTCTGTTTTTTGGTAGACATGTAGGTCAAACTATGGTTAAAGATGTAAAAAATGGTATTCCATTTAAAGATGCATCACAAAAAGATGCTTTAAAAGCAATGGACGAATTAGAATCTATTAGAAAATCAAATGGTGAAGAGAGAGTACCAGCTTTAAGAGATGAATTACAGCAATCAATGACAGATAATGCTGGTGTATTTAGAACTGAAGTGTCACTTTTAAAACAAAAAGAGATTATAAAAGATATAAGAGCTAGATTTAGTAATATAAGAATAGATGATGAATCGAAGATTTATAATACTGATCTTCAAGAAGCAGTTGAGTTAAGTCATATGATTGATTTCTCTTTATTTATAGTAGATGGTGCAGTTTTAAGAAAAGAGAGTCGAGGGGCTCACTATAGAGAAGAGTATCAAACAAGAGATGATGAAAATTTCTTAAAACATACAATGGCTTATATGGATGAAAATGGTGATATCACTACAGAATATATGGACGTAGTTCTTGGAAACCATGAACTAGCTGAGAGAACTTATTAAGGATTGATGATGAGTATTGAAACAAAAAAATTAACATTTAAAGTATTTAGATTCAATAAAGATACAGATTATTTACCTCACTATGACACTATTGAGATGGAAGTAACACAAGATGAGTTAGTTCTTGATGTTATGAATAGAATAAAATGGGAACACGACGGTAGTTTTACATACAGAAGAAGTTGTAGACATGGTATTTGTGGATCTTGTGCAGTAAAAGTAAATAAAAAACCAACACTTGCTTGTAAAGATAGAGTGTTTGATCTTGTTGATATCTTTGGTGAAGAGCTTGTAATAGATCCTCAAGATATAAAAAGAGCATATAAAGATATGGTTATTGATAAAGGTAATTTCTGGGGTAAATATAATTCAGTTCAACCTTATTTAGTAGCAGAAATAGATGAAAATCCAACTGCAGAAAACAAAGTTAGTATTGATGATGCTGAAAAACTTGATGAAGCTGACTATTGTATTCAATGTGGTAATTGTTTTTATGCTTGTCCTGCAGTTGAAGTAAATCCTGATTATGTAGGACCTGCTGCTTTAGTAAAAGCATGGAGATTTAACTCTGATGTTAGAGATACAGCAAAAGAATCAAGACTTGAAAACTTACAACAATTAGGTTCAGGAATTTGGGATTGTGTTAAGTGTAATGAGTGTGCAGAAGCTTGTCCAAAAGAGTTAGATCCTATTGGAAAAATAACAAAACTTCATCTACAAACTTTTGAAGAGGAAAAAGCACTTAAAAATGTAGCAGTTAGACATGCAGTTGGATTCAAATGGTCAATTATGAAACATGGTATATTAGATGAGGGTGAACTTGTTAGATATTCTGAAGGAAATATTGGAGTGATGAAACATATACCTGAGGCTATTGCGATGTTTAAAAGAGGTAAAATAGTAATGCCTTGGAATATGCCAAAATCTAAAAATTTAGATGAAATTAAAAAGCTTGTTGAGATAACTTCAACAGTGAAATATTAGGAGTAGATGATGGAAAAATTAAAATATGCACTATACACAGGTTGTACAGCAAGAGAATCAACTCCTGAACTTTTAATGTCTACTATGGCAATAGCTGATAAATTAGGTATTGAATTAGTACTTTTAGATGAAGCTAGTTGTTGTGGAGCTAGTCATTTACAAGATTTTGATGATATGTTATCTTTAGTATTAAATGCTAGAAATATATGTTATGCTGAAAAACTAGGATTTCCTATGGTTACTATTTGTAATACTTGCCAGTTAAATACAGCACTTACAAAAGATAGATTAGATAATGATCCAGAGTTAAAAGCAAAAGTAAATGAAAAATTAGCAGAAGTTGGATTAGAGTATAAAGGTACAAGTGAAGTAAAACACTTTTTGTATGCACTACAAGATGATTATGGTTATGATAATATTGCTGCTAAAGTAACTGCTCCTATGAGTGATGTTAATATTGCATCATTTTACGGGTGTCATAACATAAGACCAAGTCATCTACAAAATAAAACTAATGGTGGTGAAAACCCATATGTTCCAGTTTCTTTAGATAACTTAGTGACAGCTTTAGGTGGAAAAACAGTTGATTATGAATCAAAAAATAAATGTTGTGGTTTCCATGTAGAGTTACAAAACCCAACAACAGCAAATAAACTTAGTGGTACAGCAATGCTTGATGCTATAGATAATAATGCTGATGTTATGGTGACACCATGTCCATTGTGTCATTTAAGAATGGATGTACAGCAGCATGGAATCTCTAAAGAGATAGGAAGACCTGTGGATATTGCAGTTCTTCACTTACCTCAAATGGTTGGAATTGCTCTTGGAATTGATCCTAAAGAGTTGGGACTGCAACACAATGTTGTTCAAACAGGATTAGATTTATAAAATAATTTATTTTATAATTAGGAAAAGGGATAGAATCTTCTATCCCTTTTTTAATGCTTAGATTATAAATATTGCTTATTAGAAATATATTATATTTTATTTCAAATCTTAATTTCATTTAATAAATAGTGTGATAGAATATTTTTATGAACAAAATTGTTCTAATATAAATATCAAGGAGTTTATTATGAATACAAGTATAGTTGGAAGACATGTAACATTAACAGATCAATTAAAAGGACACATTGAAAGTACAATAGATACTTTTAAAAAATATAATTTGGATATTATCTCTTGTAATGCTATTATCTCACAAGAGCAAAAACACGGTAAAAATGTAATCACTTTTGAGTATGTTTTAAATATAGCAAATATTGATACAGTTGTAGTAAAACAAAAAGATAAAGATCTACATGCTGCAATTGACATAGCAACTGATAGAGTAAGTAAAATATTAAGACGTCATGCAGATAAAATTAAAGCTCATGATGCAACAAAACTTACAAATGTAGCCATTTCTGAAGAGGAAGATGCTATTGCAAAAGAGTTAGAAAAACTTGATAATGAGATAGTTCCTATGAAATTAGCTTCATATAAACCTATGGAGATTGAGGAAGCTCTAAATGACTTAAAAGAAGATGGTGGAGTTTTTAAAGTATTCTACGATTTAGATGATAACTTTAGAGTATTATATAAAATGAAAGATGGTGAACATTACGGATTGTATTAATAGCAATATTAATAAGATCAAAAAAAGGGTAGCTTTTTAGCTACCCTTTTTTATTTTATACACTTAATTAATAATCATAAGCAACTTTGTATTTTGGATCATCCTCTTCAAATGTACAAAATTGTTTTGCATTTGTCATTATAGATTTACACTCACCGCTTAGATGTCTTATTTTTATACTTTTTTCTGCTTCTAAGTACTTTTTAGTAATTGCATCAATCGCTTCAACACCACTTATATCCATAACTCTTGCATTTTTAAAATCTAAAACTACATTTTTAGGGTCATGATTTATATCAAATTGCTCATTAAACGCTGTTACACTTCCAAAAAATAAAGGTCCATCAAAATTATATACTTTTGTACCATCATCCTCAAGATGTGTTTTTGAAAACACTTTTGCATGTTTCCAAGCAAATACAAGTGCAGAGATAATAACTCCTGAGATAACAGCAACTGCTAAATCTGCTACTATTGTAACTCCTGTTACAGTAACAAGAACAAATGCATCACTTCTTGGCATTTTACTTATTCTTGCAAAGCTACTCCACTCAAATGTACCAATACTTACCATAAACATAATACCAACTAATATTGCAACTGGTATTATATTTAATATGTCTGTTAGTGTTGCTACAAGAAGCATTAAACCAACAGCAGCTACAATTCCAGATAGTCTACCCCAGCCACCACTAGTGTAGTTAATGATACTTTGACCAATCATAGCACATCCAGGCATTGCTCCAAAAAATCCACATGTAACATTTCCACAACCTTGAGCTATACACTCTTGATTTGCACTACCTCTTTTACCACTAATTTCATCTAAAACTGAAAGTGTTAAAAGTGATTCGATTACACCAACAAGTGCTACAATAATAGCATATGGCAATACCATAATCAAAGCATCCATACTCAATAATGTAGTTGGTATTGAAAATGTTGGTAATAAACCTTTGAAATCTGTAAGATTTGCTAAGTCTCCTACAAGTTTAGTATCAGCACCTGTAGCAAAAACAGCAAGTGTAAATACAATAATAGCAATAAGTCCTGCAGGAATTGCAGATGTTAGTTTTGGTAAAAAATACATAGTCGCCATAGTTCCTAGAATAATAGCGTACATTAATGCTCCAGCTCCCTCTAAAAATTTAAATTGAGACATAGCAATAACAACAGCTAAACCATTAACAAAACCATGTAGTGCAGGTTGTGGAACAAGTCTTATGAACTTACCCATTTTAAAAGCACCAATTGATATTTGTATAATACCTGCAACAATTGCAGTTAATGTGATGTATTGAAGTATTCCAAATGTAACTTCTGCTGGCGCTAATCCTTGGGCTTCTAGCATAGACTTAGAAGCTAAACTAAGTCCAACAAGTACTATAGCAACAGCTCCTGTAGCACCACTTATCATTCCAGGTTTTCCACCCATAATAGCAGTGATAAGACCTAAAATAAATGCAGCATAAAGTCCTACTATTGGACTAACTTGAGCAATAAATGAAAAAGCAATAGCTTCAGGTACTAAAGCAACAGCAACAACAAGACCTGATAAAATATCATTCTTCGCACTTGAACCAATTAAATGATCTTTAAAATTTAACAATAAATATCCTTTGTATTAAAATCGCGATTTTATCTAAAATTTACTTTAAACATTGTTTTGGTAAAATCATGTATGATAAATAATAATATAAATAATGATATCCAAATATTAATAATAGAAGAATCTAAAGAGTATAATGATTCTCTTTGCGATAGTTTAAAAGAGTTTGGATACAAAGTTTTACAAGCATATGATATAAAAAGTACTAATGATTGTATTGATACTAATAAAGAAGAATTAGATTTGGTAATTTTAAATATTGATTGTGTGAACATAAACAGTGATGAAACTATAAAATATATCGAAAAAAATACTAACTCAAAAATAGTTATAATAAGTAAAACAGAAGATACTAAAAAACGAGAAAATTATTTTAAACATGGGATATTAGACTATCATCTAAAAGATAATAGTATTAAATATATATCCTCAGATATAAATGAATTAATTTTAAGACTAAATGACAATAAAAAAGAAACAATATTATTAATAGATGATTCTAAAGTTGTAAGATATGTTATAAAATCTCTTTTGGAGCTTAGAAACTACAATGTTATCGCTGTTGAGTGTGCAAAAGATGGTATTGATTTTATAAAAGAGAATGATATATCTTTACTTATACTAGATATGGAACTACCTGATATGCACGGTATAGAGGTTTTGAATTTATTAAGAGAGTTACATTATATAAATAATTTTCCAACATTGGTATTATCAGGATCTACAAATCCATCAATAGTAAGACAAGCTTTAAAAAAAGGTTCATCAGATTTTTTAAGAAAACCATTTTTATTTGAGGAGTTTGTGCTTAAAATTGATTTATGGATAAAATCATCAAAGTGGCAAAGATCACTTAAAATAGAAAAACAAAAGAATGAAAAAAGTATTAAAAGTTTTGAAGCTTTAGTTAATTCAACTATGGAAGCATTATTTATTTTTGAACAAAATATTTGTATTGATATCAATGATGAAGCACTATCTTTAATAGGACACAAAGAAAAAAGTGATATTTTAGGTTTGGATATAAATAGTATTTTTAAGGATGTAACAAAACATCATCAAGAGCAGCTTAAAGATGATTCTAGTGATTATGATTTTGAAGATATTATGAAGAACTTAGATAACAAAAGTTTAAATATACAAGTAAAAGAGAAAAATATTTTAATTGGCAATAAGATATTAAAAATTGTTGCAGTAATGGATATAACTCAAATCAAACAAAAAGAGATGATTTTAGGGAATCAATCAAAAATGGCAAGTATGGGTGAGATGATAGGAAATATTGCTCATCAATGGAGACAACCATTAACTGCTATATCTGTTGCTGCTGGTGGTATTAAACTCAACTATGAGTTAGATATGGCTGATGAACAAGAAACAATAGTAGAACTTGATAATATAGTAAATAATACTCAATTTTTATCATCAACAATAGAAGATTTTCAAAACTTTTTGAAAGATGATAGAAGTAAAATAAATTTTTCAATAAAAGATACAGTTGAAAAGTCACTATCAATAATAAAAGCTAATCTTGAATCACATGAGATAAACATAGTTCAAAAATACAATCAAAATATACAATATGATGGTATTCAAAATGATCTTATTCAAGTTTTTTTAAATATTATAAATAATGCTGGAGATATCTTAAAAGCAAAAAATAATCAAAAAAAATATATCCTAATAGAGGTTGATAAAAATGATAAAGATATTATTATAAAAGTACAGGATTCTGCTGGTGGGGTACCAAAAGAGATAATAAATAAAGTATTTGAACCATACTTTACGACAAAACACCAATCTCAAGGTACGGGTTTAGGACTATATATGACACATCAAATCATTGAAAAAATGGATGGAAACATAAGTGTGTCAAATAATAAATTTATATTTGAAGATTGTGAATACTTTGGTGCTACTTTTACAATAACTCTTCCGTTGTCTTAAATAGCTATAGAAATGTCTAATGATATAATTCATGAATATGAAGCAGAAATGAGATTAGAAATGGAACAAGAGATGAGAAATTACTATTATTAATTTAACTTACATAAAGTAAATAATAGATAAAATAGTGTAATAAATACAAAGAAAGGCATAGCATGACAAAGGCATTTTTAGAACCAATGATTATAAAAACTGAAAGTGAAAAGTTAATAATGAATGCATTTTCACAAAAAAGTTTAAAAAAAGTTAAAATATACAACAGTACAAAAAGAACTAATTTAAAACAAGTTCACAAAAGAAAACTATCTGTAAATGATATTATTTAAGTAAATCGTCATCAATGAATAGAACTAACTTTGATGATGATTTTTCTTGTTTCAGTTTATCTGAAATAATAGAAAATTCAACTTCTAACAATAAAACTAAAAAACTATTACAATCTTTCAAATGTAACCAAAACCTTGACTTACAAGATTTTTTACACAATAAAGCTTTAGTATTTGAAAAAAATCTAAGGTCAAGAACATATTTATATATTGATAATAATACAAAAAATATAGTAGCTTATTTTACAATAGCTATAAATACACTTTATACAGATGATATATCATCAGAAGTTATAAAACTTTTAGATGGATATAGAGATGATACAAAATCAATTCCATGTTTTCTAATTGGTCAATTAGGAAAATCAGATTTATATAAAGATATTAAAATAGGTCAATTTATAATAGAAGATGCTATTGAAATAATAGATAATTCTCAAATGTCTGTAGGTGGTAGATTTATCCTTTTAGATTCTATAAATATAAAAGAAGTCATATCATTTTATGAAAATAATTTATTTTTTGCAATAGAAGATAATCAAGAATTAGATAGTATCAAAATGATAAAACCATATTTTACAAATGAAGAAAAAGACTAAAATAGTTTACC
>JAYEMI010000052.1:0-9916 GCA_034718015.1 Campylobacterota bacterium
GAGATATATCAATTATGATATATCTCTTATTTTTCTAAAAACTCTTGAATCTCATTAGATATTTCAGTTATAGATTTTTTTGCATCTATTATTAAAACTTCAATTTTATTTTCACTCATAGTGTTGATCATCTCGATAGCTTCTTTCATTCTTGTTTGTATATCAAGTAAATATTTACTACCTCTACTCTCTATACTATCATTTTCTTTTTGACTTAGCCTAAATTCTAATTCCTCTTTTGAAAGCTCTAAAATGATTATTTTATTTGGCATTGCACCATTTAAAGCCATTATATTTAAGCTAATAGCAATCTTAAGTGGTGCAGTTTTTGCATAAGCAATACCACTTAAAAAACCTCTATCGCTTATTACTATATCATCTTTATGTTTTTTAACAACCTCAAAACTATGTTCAGCTCTGTCTGCTAAAAACAAAAACATCTCAGCAACTTTTGATTTTGCTTCACCATTTAGAACCATCTCTCTTAGTTTTACTCCTAAGTTAGTTCCACCTGGTTCTTTAGTAAATATTGCTTCTGGATATTTTTGTTTTAATATCTCTAATTGAGTAGATTTTCCTGCTGTGTCTATACCTTCTAATATAACATACATTTTTTAGTTTTCCTTTTCTTCTGTTTTTAATTGTTCTACAATCTCTTTTGGTACAAGATGATCAAACTGTCCATTAAATCTTAAAAGCTCTCTTACTACAGATGAACTAACAAATGCATTTTTTAATGTTGGCATCAAATACATAGTATCAATTCTTTCATCTAATGAACTATTCGCATAAGACATTTGAAGTTCATATTCAAAGTCAGTGGTAGTTCTTAAACCTCTTATTACATTATACACATTTTTCTTTCTTGTAAAGTCTAGTAGTAAAGTATCAAAAGACTCAATAGAGACTCCTTTTAAGTCTCTAGTGGCACTTTGTATAAGACTTATACGACTTCTTATACTATACATAGGCTTTTTACTTGATGATGTTGCACATGCTATTATCACTTCATCGTATACTTTTAAAGCCCTTTTTAATATATCCATATGTCCATTGGTTATAGGATCAAAAGTACCTGTATAAATGGCTCTTTTTTTAGTACAAGCTTCCACTACTTGTCTCCCCATCTTTTATATAAGTTATGTTCTATGTGTAATAAATCAAACCATTTTCCTATCAAAAAGTTTTCCATATCAGCTAAAGTTTGCTGATCACTATAATAACCTAAAACAGGAGGGGCTATAGATATTCCCATATTTGATAGTTTTGCCATACTTTGCAATTGTATAGTATTGTATGGCATCTCTCTTGGTGCTATTACGATATTTCGTTTCTCTTTTAACATAACTGAAAATACTCTTGTAATAAGTGTATCACTAATACCTACACTACATTTTGCTAGTGTATTCATACTACAAGGGATTATTATAAACCCATCAGTTTTAAAAGATCCAGATGCAAAGGGTGCAGCTAAATTAGTATCTTCATAAAACTTAATATTATCTATATTATTAAATTTGTAATTAGTTTCTAAGTCAAGAGTTATTTTTGCACTGTTTGAAATGATAGCAAATACCTCAATATTACTAGGTATTAGTTCTAAAAGTTTAATACCAAGTTGAACTCCAGAAGCACCAGTAATTGCAACAATTATTTTCATATATTCTCTTTTTTTATTTATTTATTATTAATTTTAACAAAAAATCACTTTTGAAGTAATTTATACATAAATTTATACAATTCTTAATATTTGTTTAAGATAATATAGTGTAACATACTGTATAAGTTTTAAGATTAATAGAATATAAAATGTATTATTATTCTACTTTAATTTATACATAATATATAAGGATATAATAATGGAAAAAGTAGTAAGTTTTATGAGAATTAATGTAAATAATGAAGAGTATACAGATGCACAAGTAACAGGAATTGCAAAATATATAAAAGATAAAGGCTTAACTTTAGAAAAAAGTATTGAAGTTGAAGTTAATATTCCAAATGAGGAATCTAATATATTTAAAATTTTAGAAACATGTAAAGATGGTTGTATTGTTGTTGTGTACGATATCAATGTATTTGGTAGAACAACAGCATTGATTCTAAAAAATATAAAATATTTACTTGACCATGGTGTTAGAATTTTAAGTGTTAATCAAAATCTTGATTTTGTAAGTAAAGATGATATGTTAACAAAAATGATTTTAGGTGTTATTGGTATGACAATAAATCTTGAAAAAGATCTAATGAGTCTGAGAACAAAAGAGGCTTTAACTGCTAAGAAACTTGATGGTGTAAGCTTAGGTAAACCAAAAGGTACAATACAAAAATCGAAATTTGATCTTCAAAGAGATAAAATAGAGGAGTTATTGTCTGTAGGATTAAGTGTAAGAAAAATTGCTAAAGTTTTAGGATATAACAATCATATTGGTCTTAATAACTATGTTAAAAAAAGAAATATAAGAGAGGATGTATTAGGAGATGATGTTTTAGCTAGCTAATGCAATATCATATTTAAGTATGGTTATTTGTAAAAACCATACTTAAAACCTTTATCTTCATCATATTTTTGAAGATTAAATTCTTTATATACTTTAACACATAATGGGATTTTTTTCTCATAACCCTCTACAGCTAATTTTCTAGCTCTTCCTAAATTTGGAAATACCCCTTTACCGCTTGCATACATTAAAGCTAATCCACAACTTGCAGGTTGATAGTTATTTTTAAAATAAGACTCCTCAAACCATCTAACAGATAACTTATAGTCTTTAGGTATACCTAATCCATAAAGTAAGTATGTCGCAACTTTATCTTGAGCTTTTCCATAGCCATCTTTTGCTAACTCTTGATATATATCAAATGCTTTGGTAAAGTTATGCTCTTTGTATTGTTTTTGACCATAGATAGTAGCAACATTGTATGAAGCCTTCTTGTGCCCATACAGTGAAGCTTTCTTGAAGTATTTCATAGCTTTTGATATATCTTTTTTAATACCAACACCTTTATAGTAAATTAGTCCTAATTGAAAGCTTGCTTCATCTATCCCTTCTCTTGAAGCTTTATTGTATAACTTAATAGCATCTTTAATCTGTCCATTTTTATATTTGTTATTTGCATCACTTAATATATCCGCATTTAAACTATTTGCCAGAATTAAACTAAATAATATCTTAATCATAAATCACCACCTTTTTTATAAAATTATTTTACTATATTTTACAAAAAAACAATATAAAAAAGTTATTCACACCTTAAAATTATTTGTTATTTAAAACACCTTATTTAAGGGACTTTAGAGAGGAAAATTTAGTTATAAATTATTATTATGCTTTTCTTTGATTTAGTTTAATTTAATACTTTAAACTCTCATAAAGCCTTTGTTTAAGGCTTTTATAAAGGTTTCATTATTTAATTATTATATTTCTAATTGTGGCAAAAATGTGATGAGTTAATAAAAAGTTAAAGAAAATTTTATAGTGATTTAAGGTACGAATTGATATGTGAATTAGATGTGATTAACTAATAATTTATTTAGAGTATAGTTCATTAAAATATTTTATAATTAAACTACTCTCTTTATCGTTTAAAACCTCACTTAATTCAGATTGTGTTGCATTTTGTATTTGTTCAAATGTACCAAAATAATTTAAAAGTTTTTTCACCTTTGCTTCACCAATCCCTTTTATATTTAAAAGTGAAACTTGTTTGTCCTCTTTTCGTTTTCGTTTTTTATGAAATCCTATTGCAGTTCTATGTGCTTCGTCTCTTAACCTTTGGCAAAATTGTAGTCTTTTATCTGATGTTTCTAGTTTGAATATCTCATCTTTTGTATATAAAATATCTTTTGCACTACCTTTTGCTCTATGGGCCTTTGAATCAATTTTTTCTTTTGCTATAGCAACTATATCTAAATTTACCCCTACACTTTGAACTATATTATATGCAAGAGTTAAAAGTGTTTTTCCTCCATCTATTATCCATAAATCTGGTGGGTGATTTTCATTAAACCGTTCTACTCTTCTAGTTAGCATCTCTTTCATCTGAGCGTATTCATCAAAAGCTTCCAAGTTGTATAATCGATAATCCTCTTTAAAGAATCTACCTTCATCCCATACTATCATTGAACCTACCTTAGCTTGACCCATCATTTGTGAGTTGTCAAAGCATTCAAATCTTGTAGGTATTTTGTATAAGTTAAAAAGGTCTTTCAGGTCATTATATAGAGTGTTAAGTGTATTGGTTTTATCTATCTTTAATAGTTCTACACAATTATTTAAAGCAACTGTGGTTAACTGTTTTTTTAATCCTATTTTTGGATTTGATACTACGATTTTTTTATTGTATTTATCGCTTATAAAAGTCTGTATCTCTATTATAGAATCTATCTCATTACTTATAATAATATTTGATGGTACAATTGGAAGATCACTATTATAGTAGTTTATCATAGCTGTTTTATATATCTCATCTATTTGTGTTATCTCTGTAGTACTTACATAGTTGTGCGTAGTAGATATCAGTTTACCAGCTCTTATAAACATTTTTACTATTACAGCTTTATTTTTACCTTGTAGTACGGCAAATAGATCAAGGTCTTCATCCTTTGCAAAGTCTAAAGTTGATTTTATTTGTGATTTTGATATAGTTTGTATTCTATCTCTCATTTTCATGGCATCTTCAAACCTAAAATCGTTGCTATAGCTTTCCATTTTAGAGTTTAATAAAGAGATGATCTTTGTTTTATTACTTAAAAGCTCAAGTGCTTCATCTACTAGTTTTGAATAATCCTCTTTTAATATCTTACCTTCACAAGGAGCAAGACATTTTTTTATTTGGTAAAACATACATGCTTTGGCACCTTTAAGACAAGATTTTTTTTGAACTAATGGTATAATATCATAAATACTATCAAGTAGATCTTTAGCACCACTACTAAATGGTCCAAAGTATTTTATAGTTTTGTATTTTAATACTTTTCTTGTTATCTCTAACCTTGGAAAGTCCTCTTTTGTATCTATATAGATATATGGGTAAGTTTTATCATCTCTTAAAAGTATATTGTATTTTGGTTTAAGTTGCTTTATAAGAGAATTTTCTAGAATTAAGGCATCACTCTCACTATCTACTACTATATAGTTAAGTTCAGATACTTCACTAATCATTTTATAAATTCTAGCACTTAGTTTATCTGATGGCTGTAAAGTAGGTGTAAATTTGAAATAACTTTTTACTCTATTTTTAAGGATTTTTGCTTTACCTATATAAAGCAGTTTTCCATCTTTGTCAAAATATTGATAAATACCAGCAGATGATGGTAGGTTTTTTAATTTTTGTTCTAAGTTTATGTTAAATCTCTTAAAACTTGGTCTTGTAAAATTCTCACTTTTCGTAATATATCTGCATCCTCTATACCATTTGTTAGTTTTGATAAATTTTTTAACAAAGGTTTAAATTTTTGTTTTGCTACTGAGTGAATTGGCTTATTACTTTTTAATAGTACCTCTTTTTTTAAAAACTCTAAAACAATCTCTTGATTTCCAAATAAAGCAGCATAAGTAATAGGCAATACATTAAACTTATCAGGTATATTTTGGATATCTTTGCCTATTCCATATACAAGTTTTAATAACTCCAAGTTACCACTCCACACACAAGAGTGTATGATAGTTCTACCCATATTATCAACAGAGGTATAGTCGTATCTCGTAACCTCAATGAGTTTTCTAAACAGTTTTAAATTACAATTTTTTATAAGTGCTATTTTAGTATAAACTGTTTGATGTGAAGGATTAGTTGATTGAGTATTAGCGTTATTTACTAGTAAAAATATCAACCTTTCTCTAAACTCCTCAAAATATTCATCTTTTTCAAATACATTTAAAATATATTGATAAAATAGTGTATGACCATCACTATTTTTTAGGTTTATATCAAGACCATTTTCTAGATATAATTTACAAGTTTTTATATCATTATAAAAAAATAGTTTAAAAAACAGAGGTTGTCCTGATGAATCTAAATAGTTAAAATCTAAATCTTCTATAAGAAGTAGTTCTTTTAATAAAACCATATAATTACCCATAGGATTTATCTTACTTAAAAGTATTTTATCTTCTAGTGTTTTATAGTTATGTGTATGTAAAATAATATTATTTAATACTTCAGGTATCGTTTGGTTATGTTTATTTCTGATTTTAGGATCAGCACCATATTGAAGCAGTAAAATAATTATATCTATATTTACAATACCATTTAAAATTGCAATTGAAAGTGCTGTTTCTCTGTGTTTGTTTTGATGGTTTACTGGTACTTTATTTTCAAGTAAAAAAGCACAACCCTCAATATCATTTATTTTTATCATATCGAATAATGATGTCTCTCCAAAATCATTGATTGCATCAATCTCAACACCATTTTTTATAAGCTTTTTAGCTATGTTTTTAAGTCCACCTCTTCGTTCTTTTTCTCCATTAGAAACTTTAGCAAAAGCAAACATAACTTCCATTAAAATAGAGTTATTGTTTACTGTTTTTGCATTCAGGTCACAGCCACATTTTATAGCAATATCAAGTATAGCTTCACCAGCTTCACCTCTAAGAGCTGTTTTTGATAAAAAGTTATGACCATCTGTATCACAAACTGTAGGATCAGCACCATTTTGAAGTAACTCTTTTGCTAGTTCATCATCATTTAAAACTTTTTTGTTATGAAGTATAGTATTACCGTTGATATCTTTTATGTTTAGATCAATACCATTCATATTTATTATTTCATTAATAATATCTTCATCACCATAAGCAAGAGCATCAAAAATAACAGACTTTTGACTTTTATCTTTACTATTGAGATCAACTTTTTTATTTGTCACTAGATATTTTATAATATCTTTTTTACCAGACATAACAGCATCTTGAAGTAAAGTTCTACCATTTTGGTCTTTGTAGTTTATATCAATTTGTTTCATTTTAAATAAAGTATCTACAAGTAAAGAGTTTCCTTTTTCAACAGACATTACAACATCTGATACATTGTCTTTGTTGTAGTTGTCTGTTTTTATTCCATTTTCAACTAACCATATTGCAGATTTTATTTTATTATTTTTTAAACAAGTGTGTAGCAAACTATCGCCATTTGAGTTTAATTTATTTATATTTACATTTTTAGAACTTATTATACTTTTTGCATTAACACTATCGAAATCGCCACCAATCAACTCTTTTTCCAAAGCTTCATTAGTCGGATTTATTTTTGACATAAATTTACTTAACATCTATACTCTTTTATTATTATTTTAATCATTATACTAAAATATTGATAAAATTATTAAAATAAATATATTTTCTAAATGACTAGAGGTATAATATATGTATAATCTACTTATGGAAAATATAATATTAGATACTTCACACTTAAAAGATTTAAAAGGTAGTTTTTATGATTTAGCAAAAACTATGCCGCTAAAAGAACCCAAGATTGTTAGTATAAATGAAAAGTTTTGTTATTATTTAGGATTTACAAATAAACAATTAAATTCAAAAGAGTTTATAGAGTTTCTAAATGGATCTTATATCTTAGATGGTTCTATTACACATTCCAATGCCTATAGCGGTCATCAATTTAGCTACTTTGTTCCAAATTTAGGTGATGGTAGAGCTATAGGTTTAGGAAAATTAACTAATAATCATCTTCAACTAAAAGGCTCAGGTATAACAAAATATTCAAGAGATGGGGATGGAAGGGCGGTGCTTCGCTCTAGCATTAGAGAATATCTAGCAAGTATATATATGGATGCTTTGGATATACCAACTACACAAGTTGTAGGAATAATATCTTCAAATACAAACATTTATAGAAGTTATACTCCTGAAAAAGCCTCTATAGTTTTAAGAGCATCAAGTTCATGGATTAGGTTTGGTTCTTTTGAGTTTGCATATATGGGTAAAAATAAGAAAGAAAATCTAAAAAATTTAGCAGATTTTGTTATAGATGAGAGTTATCCTCACCTAAAAGAGCTTGATAATAAATATGATGAACTATTTTTTGAAATAGTTGATAAAACGATAGATATGATAGCATTATGGCAAAGTGTTGGTTTTATGCATGGTGTGATGAACACTGACAATATGAGTATTGAAGGGCTTACAATTGACTATGGTCCATACGCTTTTATGGAACAGTTTGATAAAGAGTTTATCTGTAATTTATCAGATAAAGAGGGAAGATACAGCTTTGAAAATCAACCATATATAGCTCAGTGGAACTTATCTGTTTTAGCTAAAGTTTTATCTCCAATAGCCAATGAGGAGTTGATGAATAGTTACAACGATATGTTTATAGGAAAGTTTAAAAAGAAGTATTTTTCTATCATGGCAAAGAAGCTTGGACTAGATAATTATAGCTTTAATAAAGATGGAAATTTAATAGCAAAACTATTTAAAGCTACGCAAGAAGATAAAGTCGATTATACCTCGTTTTTTCACTGTTTAAGTGCAGATACACTTGATTTAGAGGGTGAAAATATAAATGAATGGTTAAAACTTTATAATACAAGATTAGAAGATGAAACGGTATCAAAAGAGGATAGATTATCTTCAATGAGAAAAATAAATCCAAAATATATATTGAGAAATTATATGCTACAAGATGCTATAGATAATGCAGAGCAGGGTGATTTTACTTTAGTGAATGACTTTTTAGAGATAGCTCAAAACCCTTATGGAGATTTTCCAAAATATGAACACTACACAAAGCCAAAACCTAACTGGGAACCTTTGAAGTGTAGCTGTTCTTCTTAGTATTTGTTATAATTAAATTATTACTTTGAACTATATCCCATATTCTATATTTTCAACTTCAATTATAGCACCATGTTTTTCAATAATGTTTTTACACATATATAAGCCTATTCCTGTTCCAGTTTCTTTTGTAGAATAGTTAAGATTAAATATTCTATCTATGATATTTTTAGGTATGCCACCTGCATTGTCTCTATAGATGATAATAGTTTTATCGTTTTCTATAAAACTATTTATTTCAATTGTTCTATTTTGAATATCTTTTTCTATAAAAGCCTCTTTTGAGTTAGATATTAAATTTATGAAGATATGTTTAAATTCATTTGGAATAACATTGATTACAATATTATCATTATAGTTTATTTTTAATGTTATATTATTATGTGTCAAATCATCTTCTAATAGCATTTCAGTGGATTTAAGTATCATATCAAGTTTTATATCTTTTAATTCATTTACATTTCTAAAAAACTTTCTAAACTCATCTAATGTTTCCGATAGATGATTAAGCTGATTATTTATATTTTTACTACATTGTTTGATAGATTCTTCTGTATAGTCCTCTTTTATTTCAATTTTTAAAATATTTAATGATATAGAATTTAGTGGTTGCTTCCACTGATGAGCAACTATTGTTAATAAATTTAAAAATAAGAGATTGACTTTTATAATATTGTGTTGATTTTTTATCAACTTATTAAAGCAATCGATTAAAGGGACTATTATACCTGAGGGATATTGGAAATTTAAAGAAGATGAAGTAACTATAGCAGCTTTTGATCTGGCAGTTGGTTCAATATATGATCAAGATGGAGCTTTAAATATGTTTTTACCATCACTTAAATTTGAAGTAGATAATAATGATAAAATTACTAAAATTTTAGTTAAATGGTATAGATATGATAAAGAGACTAATCAATATATAGAAGTGACAAATGGCAATCTAATTAAAAATTTCGTATCTGGTTTACAAATTGTTTTAGTAGATCAAAATGGTACTACAGGGACAAGAATTGATGAGTCAATCAATTTAAGCTCAACTGATTCTACTGCTATTGGTGATACATCTACAACAGAGATAAGCCAATTTCAAAATGATTGGTACTATAAAGGACATA
>JAYEMI010000053.1:0-9786 GCA_034718015.1 Campylobacterota bacterium
ATCTCATTGGACTTATCCCCTCTCCTGGTCTTTTTATGGCTAAGTTTTCATTTGTAAATATTTCACCTTTCGAGATATCTCTATTTGCAACTATTGATTTTCTAGCTATTATCATATTTGGTATTTCACTAGAAGTTGGTTTTTTTATGATACTTCCTAAGGCTAATTCTATATTTCTTATACCTTGTACCATAGCTTTTAGTTCATCTGGTTCCAAAGAAGCTTTATGGTCTGGGCCTTCCATAGTTTTATCTAAAGTAAAATGTTTTTCTATACAACTAGCCCCTAATGCAACAGCAGCAATATCTACTTCTATCCCTAAGGTATGGTCACTATAACCAAAAGCTACATCAAAAGTATTACCAATGGTTACCATAGCTTTTAGGTTGACATCTTCTAAAGGAGTGGGATACATTGTATTTGCATGAAGTACTGTGATATTTTCTTTTAAAGTTCCTGCATCTGTTAATATCTCTAAAGCCTCTTCAATCTCTCCAATATTTGACATACCAGTTGATAAAACTATTTTTTTATTTAATTTTCCAATCTTTTGTAAATATGGTAGATTTGTTATCTCTCCACTTGGTATTTTAAATATCTCTAAACCTAAATTGTTTAATAAATCTACACTATCTAAATCAAAAGGGGTAGATAGAAACATTATATTTTTTTCATCACAATAAGATATAAGCTCTTTGTGTGTATCTATATCAAGTTCTAGTTTTTTTATCATCTCAAATTGTGATTCGGTATTATTGTTTGTATTTTCTTTTTGATAATCAGCTTTTTGAGCATTTTTTGATACTAAGTTCTCTGTTTTAAATGTTTGAAACTTAACGGCATCTGCACCTGATTTAGTTGCTGCATCAATTAACTTTTTGGCTATCTCTATTGAACCATTATGATTAACACCAGCTTCTGCTATTATAAAGACATTCATTTTTTCTTTCACTTTACAAGACCTCCAGCTTTTACAAATTGATCAATTTCAATATACTCTTTTGATGTTGAGTTACTTCCAATAAAAGTACCTTTTTTAACTACCACACCACCATTTATAATTGATGCTGTTGATATGTGACAATTGTCTTCTATTATGCAATCATGTTCAATTAAAGCTTTTGTATTTATTATACAATTTTTTCCTATAGAGGTACTAGCATTTATAAGTGCATGATGCATAATAATTGATCCTTCCTCTATTTTTGCGTGCTTTGAAACATATGCAATTGGTGATATTATAGTTGGTAAGGTATATCCTGTTTTTTTTAATTTATTGAATAATTTAATTCTTAAGTTGGGTGATTTGATTTGACCTATAGTTACAATAGCATATTTATATAGTGACAATAAACTTTGTAAATCATCATCACAACCAATGATATTATAGTTTAAAACTTTTTGCCCTATAAGCTCTTTTTTATCAATAATACCAGCTATTTTATATTTACCTTCTTGTTCTATTACATCAATTACAGCTTTACAGTGACCACCACCACCAATTAAAAGTATCTCTTTTTTCATATTATCACGCTACTTGGTATATTTACAACTCTTTGTTCTAAATACTCTGAATTTTTTAATGTTGTAGTTTGAGAATCTTTAAACATCTCTAATTCATTCATTAGTTTCCATATAGGTCTAGTCATCACACCATTTTTATTTGTAAATCTTAAAAACTTATCTCTTGCACTCTTATCTTTTAATATAACAGCTTGTAACCAATAATTTGAATTAGCATTTTTTGGTTCCTCTACAAATTTTATATTTTTTTGATTCTTAAAAAAGTTTTTGTATTTTAAGGCTAATTCTTTTTTGTTTTTAATGAAACTGTCAAGTTGTTCAAGTTGTGCTACAAGAAGTGCAGCATTTAGATTTGGCATTCTGTAGTTGTATCCAATTTCATCATGTACATATTCAAAACTATGTGATACTTTAGCAGTAGTTGTGAGGTGTTTAGCTTTTTTTGCTAATACTTCGTCGTCTGTTACGATTACTCCACCAGCACCTGAAGTGATTATTTTATTTCCATTAAAACTAAAACATCCAAGTTCTCCAAATCTACCTGTATGTTTGTTTTTATAAAAAGAACCTAAACTCTCAGCAGCATCTTCAACTAAAGATATATTCCATATTTTACAAATTTTTGCTATTTTATCTATTTTGCAAGGGTGTCCAAAAGTATGCATTGGAACACAAGCTTTTATTGTTTTTTTAGTTGTTTTATTGATGCATTTACCATCTTTTACTTCACAATTATTTTCTAAAAAGCTCTTTAAAGACTTTGGACTCATCCCCATAGTATCTAAATCTACATCAACAAATATAGGTTTAGCACCAATATAGCTTATTGCATTGCAAGTTGCTACAAAAGTAAGTGCTTGCGTTATCACTTCATCATCTTTTTTTACATTAGCAAGTAATAAAGATATATGTAAAGCACTTGTACCATTTACGGTAGCTATTGCATATTTGCTACCTACTTTTTTAGCAAATTGCTCTTCGAACATATTTACATATTTACCAACACTTGATACAAATGTAGAATCTATACAATCATTTAAATATTTCTTTTCATTACCTATAAATCTAGGTTCATGTAAAGGTATAAACTCTTGAGTATTATAAATATTTTGGATAAAATCAACTAGCTTTTGCATCTACAGCCTCCAGTGGTACTAAAGCACATCACTTCTGGTTTCAAATCTAAAAGAGTGAAAATATTCACTCTTCTTTTACAATTTTCACATCTTCCCATCAAGATACTTCCCTATCTCTTTATGCCCAAAATCTGGAATTAAATTAAAAAACTCTTTTACTATATCTTCTTTACTCCATGACATATTGTATTTAAAATTTTTAATAGTATTTTCAAAGTGGTTTAATTTACTGTTGTCATATATTGCAACATTTTTAATAACCCCAAGGTTTAAAAATCTTTCCATATCTAAAGTCTCAGCATCAGTAAAAAACTCTTCAAAATCTTTTTCTCCTGTAGTATCACTACTTGTAAATAAACATGGCCATTTGCCCTCTTGTGGTAAAGTTTCGGATAATACTCTAGCTTCATCCTCATCTTTGCAAATGTGCGGTTCATATCCTAACTCTTTTAGATATTTAACTGCAATATTGGCAAATGATATTAAATGTAAGTTGTCGCTTAGTTTTGGAAAAAATATATCTCTATTTTCTCCAAAGATACAAGACATCAAACAAAGTTCTCCACTCTCCTGTGGTGTTACAAAATATCTTTTTATATCATTAGGAGCTACTATTGGCTGTTGTTTTTCTATTCTTTGATTAAATCCATGAAGAAGTGAACCATCAGAGAAAGCGACATTTGCAAATCTCGCCATAGCTACATCTATCTTTTTAGAATTTCTATGTACAAACATCTCCATAATTCTTTTACTAGCACCCATCATATTTACAGGATTGGCTGCTTTATCTGTAGATACACAAAAATATTTTTTAGTACCGTTTTGGATTGATTGTTTGATAGTTTTATCGGTATTAAATATATTTGTTTCAATCATTCTCATTAAAGTAAATGGATCTTTTTCACTTCGCACATGTTTAAGTGCTGAAAGATTTAAAACATAATTATACTTGCCATCATTTTTTATAAAAGCATCATATTCAATACTGCCAATATCTAAAGCAAAAGTTTTAAACTCACCATCTATATATCCAAAAGAGCTTCTTATATCTCTTACTAGTTCAACCATATTATTTTCACTTATATCTACAACATGAAGTTTTTTTGGTCCTCTTTTAAATATCTCTTTTGTAACTGCTTGTCCAATACTACCAGCAGCTCCTAACACTAAAAAAGTAGAAGATGATACTATTTGTTTAAGTTTACCTTCGTATTTTAAAATATCACTTTGAAATAGCTCTTTTTCTCTACCTATTAAATTAAGTATTTTAGACATTAAATCTTCTTAAATATGCTTTTTGTATCATTATAATTCCTGTATAAACTTAAGCTTTACCCTATTTTTATAAAACTACAGATATTATAACTTATTATTAATTAAAGGATTTCTTTCATGGATATATTAAGTATAATTGTTGTTACTTTATTTGTATCATTATTTTTAAACCTTATCTTGAAAAAATTTCATATCTCACCAATTGTTGGATATATTTTTACAGGTATTATCATAGCAGCATTTATGGACTTTGCTAGTATTGACCAAAACTATCTAGCTCATGTTGCAGAGTTTGGAATAGTTTTTTTGATGTTTACTATTGGATTGGAATTTTCAGTTAGTCATCTAAAACAGATGAAAAAAGAGGTTTTTGTATTTGGTACTTTGCAAGTTGTGCTTACAACTCTATTTTTTACATATCTAACAAATCTGATTTTTGGTTTTGATATGAAAACATCAATTGTAATTGGTTCAGCATTGGCTCTATCTTCTACTGCAATAGTTTTAAAAGTATTAAATGACAATGGAGATATACATAGACCATATGGTCGAAATAGTGTTGGTATTTTGATATTTCAAGATTTAGCTGTAATCCCTATATTGCTTATGATAACAATACTTGCAGACTCATCTGCCTCAATATCTGACATGCTTTTAAATACATTGTATTCTGCTATTATAGTTGGTCTTGGTTTATTTGTAGTTGGTAAATATTTAACTGAAAAGTTTTTAGCTTATGTGGTTGATTCACACCTTGAAGAGTTGTTTATTGTTGCTATTTTACTTATAGTATTATCTTCATCTTGGTTTGCTCATAGTTTTGGATTTTCATACTCTTTGGGTGCATTTTTAGCTGGTATGCTTATTGCTGAAACTAAATACAAATACCAAATAGAAGCTGACCTTGTACCTTTTAGAGATATTTTGCTTGGAATATTTTTTGTATCAGTTGGATTACAAGTTAATTTTGCGGCATTATTTGATAACTTTTTTATAATTATATCTTTGGCTGTTGCTATACTTGCATTAAAAGTTGTTATTATATTTTTAATTATTAGAGTTTTTACTTTTACAAAAAGAGCATTTAAAACTGCACTTACTTTGGCCCAAGTTGGGGAGTTCTCATTTGCAATACTTGCACTTGCAAGCTCTAATAATTTAATAAGTGATGAGATAAATCAAGTAATGATCCCAGTTGTAATTATATCTTTAATCTTTACATCTTTAAGTTTAAGATATGTAAGAGAGTTTGTTAATCTGTTTTATAAAGAAAAAATAGAACTATTAGATGAACCAATAATAAGTGCAGGGATACAAAATCATATCATTGTATGTGGATATTCAAGATTGGGTCAAAAAATAGTAAAAAGCCTTAAAAAATCAAGTTTAGCATATGTGGCTGTTGAACACGATAGAGAGCATGTAAAAAATGGTCACCTAAGAGGTGATGTTGTGTTTTTTGGAAATGCCGCATCAAAAATTATGTTAAATGCTTTATATTTAAAAGAAGCTACGGCAGTTATTATTGCAATTGACAATGATGAAAAGATAAGATTGATATGTCAAGCAATAAGAGATATAAATAAAAATATACATATTATTCTAAAAATTTCCCATCAAGAACAAGTTGAAGATTATAAAGATTTAGATATAAATAGTTTTATAAATGAAAACGAACTTGTAGCAGAACAATTAGTAAAAAAAGCGGTACAGTGCGAGATATAATAGAATAAAAATAAAATCTTTTAACATTAACTAAATTTATGATAAAATTCATAAACACTTAAATTATATAAAAGGCAAAAAAATGAAAAATTTATTTATAAAATTTATTTTACTAACAATAGTTTTAATTTTCACAGCATGTGAAGATAAAGAGTCAAGTTCTAAAGTACCTATTTTACAAAAACCTTATGAAGGGCAAACTATCATGGTGATAGTGCCAACTCTTCATGCAGGTCTGATTAGAGGTCCTATCATGGATCAAGCAAAAGTTTTTGAAAAGAAAACAGGTGCTAAAATAAGAGTAGTTACTCCAGGATGGAATGAAACAATTGAAAAAACTAAACAATCTTTAGTCGATCCAAATTTAAACTACGATATGTTTGTAGTAATAGGGATGTGGAATGGTATGCTTCTTGGTGGTGACCATATATCACCAGTTCCCCAATGGGTTAAAGATAAAATAGATTGGGATGATGTTTTACCAATTTATAAAAATTCTGTTTTATCACACAACAATATAGCGTACGGTATGCCATACGATGGTGATAATATCAATCTTTATTATAGAAAAGATATCTTTGAAAATAAATCATATAAAGCTAAGTTTCTAAAAGAAAATGGTTTTGAATTATCAGCACCTAAAACATGGGATGAATATAAAATAATTGCAAAATTCTTTAACAAATGGGATTGGGATAATGATGGCAAAATAGAATATGGTAATGCAACATTTAGAAAAAAAGGTGATGTTGCAATGTTGCAGTTTTTTGCAACCGCTGCAGCGTATGCTAAGCATCCAGATGATAAAGCATATTTTTTTGATTCAGATAATTTAAAGCCTCGTATAAATACTCCTGCATTTGAAAAAGCACTAGAGGATTATATTGAGCTTATTAACTATGCCCCAAATGGTGCAATTAGTTTTGCAGGGCACGATATAAGAAATAATTTTGTAACAGGTGAAGTTGCTATGGCAATTGACTGGGCAGATTTAGGGATATATGCGGCTGAAAATAAAATATCAACTCTAAAAGGCGATCAAGTTGGATATGCTCAAATTCCAGGATCTAACAAAGTATATAATTACAACACTAGCAAATGGGAAAATAGATACAATCAAGTTTCATCAATTAGTGGAAATTGGAGTTTATTTATAAATAAAAATTCAAAAAATAAAAAACTTGCTTTTGAATTTGCAGCACATATGAGTGATAAAGAGCTTAGTGCAAAGTTAGTATCTACAAGTGGAAATGCAGTAAATCCATCTAGGTTTTCTCACTTTAAAGATGCTTCATCTTGGACGAAAAGTGGTTTTACTGAAAAATCTGCTAGAAGATATCTTGATGCTATTACTACTTCACTTACAAATAAAAATGTTGTATATGATATCACACTACCTGGAGCTGGAAAATACTATCAAGCACTTGATGAATCAGTCTATAAGGCTGTAAAAGGTAAAATTAGTGCAAAAGAAGCTCTAGATGAAGCTGCTAGAAAATGGGAAAAAATCACTGATGATATTGGCAGAGAAAATCAAATTAAATACTATAAAGCAAGTTTAAACAATTGATGAAAAACTTAACTATTAAAGAAATATCACTTTATGGTTTTCTAATTATATTATTAGGAGCTATCTTAAGTGGTATTTTTATATTTACATATCTTAACAAAATAGAAACGCTAAACCATAAGTATGATAACTATGAAGTATCATATAGTAGTGCATTTGAATTTAAACACTACTCTGAGAGATTACTTACAACTACAGATCTTCCAAAAGAAAAAAAACTTTGGCTGGAATCTAAAGATAAACTAAACATTTCAATTTCAAATTTAAAAATAGATGGAAACAAACAATATAGTACAATCATTGAGTTTTGGAAAGTAATAGACTCTGAATCAAAAAAAATAGACCAACATCTTAAAAATAAACTTTTTTCACAGCAAAACATTCAAGACAAATCAATATTAAGAAGGCTTGGGGAGGGTTTAAATTCAAATCTTAATAGCGACTATTATCTTGCAATTGTAACATTAAAGAATTCTATTGACTATTTACAACAATATGAGGAGTTTTTACTTGATGAGATATATGAGCTAAAACAGATAGAACAAAACAATATATTTAAAAAAATAGATGAAACTAAAACTACAGGTTATATATCTTTTATTTTTATTATTATATTGGCTATACTATTTATAAATTTTATCTTAAAACTTATCAGTAAAGTTGAAAAAGACCTTTTAGAAACTAAAGATAATTTACAAGATACTCTTGATGAGAGTACCTATATTTTAAATGCATCTATGGAGTCTATTATGATAGCTAGTGATAATCATTGTATAGATGTAAATGAAGAAACATTAAGAACATTTGGATATGAAAATAAAGATGAACTTATAGGTCAGCCAACAACAATATTTATTTCACCAGAATCACTTGAACTAGCGCAAAATAAACAAAACCTAGATATAACTAAACCATATGAAGCTATATGTATCAAAAAAGACTCCACAACTTTTCCAGCAATAATTCAAGCATATAACTTTATAAATAAAAAAGGGAAAACAGTTAGAGTTTCTGCTATGGTTGACCTTACTGACATAAAAGAGAAAGATGAAGCATTGTTTGAGCAATCTAAAATGGCATCTATGGGCGAGATGCTTGAAAATATAGCGCATCAATGGAGGCAACCACTATCTGTTATAACTACTGCTTCAAGTGGTATAAAGTTACAAAAAGATTATGATATGCTAACTGATGAAATGTTACTAAACTCTTGTGACCAAATTACTAATAGTGCACAACATTTATCGGATACTATAGATGATTTTAGAGATTTTTATAAAGATAATAAAAAGAAAGAAGTATTTAATATAAAAGATTCAATCAATAAAGCTATAGAACTATTAGCATCAAAGTTTAAAAATAGAAATATTGAAGTTATAGTAAATACTGATGATTTAGATATAAATGGACATAAAAATGAACTAATTCAAGTATTTATGAATATTTTAAATAACTCTAAGGATGTATTGGATGAAAAAGAACAGAAAAAAAAGCTGATTTTAATCTCTACTAAAAAAACAGAACATAATATAGTTATCTCAATTAATGATAATGGTGGTGGTATACCTCAAAATATAATACCTAAAATATTTGATCATAAGTTTACTACAAAAGGTAGTACAGATGGTACAGGAATCGGTCTTTATATGAGTAAACTTATTATTGAAAAAGCTCAAGGGAGAATTGTCGCTTCTAATACTAAGTTTGAATACGAAGGAGATAAGTATACAGGTGCTTATTTTGCAATAACGCTTCCGTTGTCTTAATAGCCCTTTAAATAAGGGGTTTAGGAAGCACCTAATTTTTGATTGTGCTAAAACTGTGCTAGTTTTGTGCTAACTATTCTAACAAAAAAGAGCCTCTTGATTTTTTTTCATTCTTAATATATTTTGCATATGTAGAAAGTGTTATATTTGCATTTTTATGACCTAGCATTAATACTTCAACATACTCTTCAATTGCTCTTGCTATATTATTATCATCAACTAAACGCGTTCAGTTTCCTTATGACATTAAGTCATAAGTTTGCCATTACTTCTCTAAACTTGGTGGAAATATTAGTTGTTGATTTCTATCTAATCCTTGTTTGTATATACCCATAAAACTACCTTTATATAGTATATATTATACCATTTTAGTGGTTTTCAAATGATTAAATTATGCCTGATTTTATGGTACTTTTGCTAGAATTATTTTATATTGATTGTGGTTGAGTTCTTTCACAGTCTCAGAGGAACTAACAAGGTAACCTATTCTAAATTAAACAAGTTTAATTTTACGAAATAGCTACAAACCCTTATAAATACTATCTTTATCTAAGTTTACAATTATACTATTTTAACACTTTAAAAATAGTTAGTCCTTATTAAGTCCGTGTACCAACAAGTTTTTAAACTACTCATCATACAATATAAAATAAATACTCAAATATGAATAATATTCACTTTTAAGAATATTATTAGTATAATCAAAAAATGAGGGGAATTCTAAATGTCAAAAAAAATAAATAAGCAATTAAAAGATATAAAAAAAGAACTAATTTTAAAGGAAGTATCT
>JAYEMI010000054.1:0-9676 GCA_034718015.1 Campylobacterota bacterium
CAGAAACAACACCAACGATAAGTAACTTTAGTACAAGCATATATCCAAATGCAATAGACAATATAGAAATTGGTACAATAAATATAATAAGTAGTGGAGATACAGATATAACTTCTATAGAACTAGAAGGTAGTAATAGTTCTAATTTTAGTATTTCTAATAGTGGAGTAATTACTCTTGAAAATGCTTTACAATACGATTATAATACCAATACCTATAATTTTATTGCAACTGCTACAAATGATGCAGGGAGTAGTAGTGGTACAACCGTTGATATTGAGATAAAGCATCCCAAACTTAAAAAAGTAGTACCTGAAGCTAATCAAGAGTATGGAGTATCAGTTGCTACATATGGCAACTATATATATGTTGGTGATTCTGTTGAAAAAGCTGTTTATGTATATAATATTCAAAAAGAATTAGTGACAAGAGTTTCAAGTACAAGTCTTAACTTTGGAAAAGATATTGCAACAAATGGTTCAAAACTTGTTGTTGCAGATGATGAGAATATATCTATATATACACAAGATGGTAGTAGCTTCACTGGCCCTACAGTAATTACACCAGATATAATTGATAGTCTAGCAATTAATAGTACAAATATATTTGTTGGTGATGATACTAATGATACAATATATAAATATGATTTAGATGGTGTTTTGGATTCAACTACAGATATTACTGATCCTATTTCTATTTCTGCTGATGATACATACTTAGCAGTTGCCACAGGAACTACTGTAAAAATATATACATTAAGTTCAATGGCTTTATATGGTACCTTAACAACAGTAGTTACTTCAGTTTCAATTAAAGGAAGTTATTTAGCTGTTGGAAATGCAACTGATACTTCAAGCACTGGAAAAATAAAAATTTATAAAAGTTTTACATACGATTCAACTATATATTCATTTGACAAGGAAACTGGGGATAAATTTGGTCAATCTGTAGCATTAAGCGATAGCTATTTAATCGTAGGAGCTCCAGATGAAGATGTAAATGGATATAGTGACGCTGGTAGTGCTTATATCTTTAGTAAATAAAAACTAAAACTTAACATTTAAATTTACATACGGTCCTTGATATCTATGAAATGATTCGTAGATACCATCAAATATATAAAATTCTCTCATTCTATATCCCAAAGATAAATTTGGTTTGATTTTATAATCAAAACTATAACCACCTTCTAAATATAAGTTTATATACTGTATATCAGAACCATCACCAAGACCAACTCCATAGTTTAAGTTATATTTGTTTATATTTGTTTTTGTATCTAGATTTAAAGTTAAAAATGTAAAACTATTTTCCACACTAAAGTCATCTTTTTTATTTGATAATTTTACATCGTATTTATAATTTTTGATATCAAATCCATAACTAAAATCTCCTTTTATATTTCTATAGCCTAGTGTCATTAAAGTTGTATCCATATTTGTATCCATATTTGTGTTTATTGGAAATGTAGCTATTGTATCATCGTATATATAGATATCTTGAGTTAAGAGTTTCTTTTCATTATATTCCAATGTATAGTATGAAAAATGAAATTTATGTTGTTGCTTATATATTAAGTCGATTGTTGGAATAAACATATCTTTACTTCTAGATATTCCCATACTACTAAAATCTATATTGTTATTTGAAGTAGCAACTCTCTGATGTCCATCAAGTTTTAAAGATGAATATTCTAAGTTTATATTAAACTCGTAATTTTCTAAAGCTAATAGTGAAGTTGTTAATAAATAATATAACGAAACTTTAAATTTCAAAGATATCTCCTATTTTTGATTATTATATTTAAAAAAACTTAAAGCAATACTGATATATAGAAAATTAGCAATAAAAAAAGGTGGCAAATTTGCCACCTTTTAAATACTAAATAGTAAATATCTTAAACAAATGAGATATATGCCATTTGTGTTGCGTCACCACGTCTAATTCTAGTTTTGATAACTGATGTGTAACCACCATTTCTATCTGCATACTTAGGTGCAATTTCTGTTACTAGTTTATTAGTAGCAGTTTTACTTTGTAATGCAGCAAAAACAGCTTTATGTGAACTATCGTCACCTGCAGCAGCTTTTGTAATTAATCTCTCTACGTATCTTTTTAACTCTTTAGCCTTAGGTAAAGTAGTTTCAATCTTTTCTCTTTCGATTATACAAATAGCTAAATTAGCTAATAATGCTTTTCTATGAGAAGATGTTCTATTAAGCCTTCTATATCCATGCTTATGTCTCATTATTCATCCCTTTCTTTATTATGCTTTTAATTGCTCTAATTTTTTTCTTAAAGCTGATGCTGTATCTTCATCTAAAGAACCATCTATTGGAAATCCAATCTCTGCAAATTTATCAGAGATCTCTTCTAAAGATTTTTTTCCTAAGTTTTTAATACTTTTTACTTCCACTTCACTCATAAGTGCTAAATCACCAACGAACTTTATTCCAGCTCTGTCTAGCGAATTAAAACTTCTTGCACTTAAATTTAAATCTTCAATTTTTACAATTAAATCTTTTAAATCTATTGTACTTTCTGTACTATTAATCTCTACCATTTTTACTTCTGAAAGATCAAATACTTTATTGAAAACAGACATCTGTGAATACATAGTATTAACAGCTTCTTTAAATGCATCTATAGGAGATATTTGCCCATCAGTTTGTACTGTAAAAACAGCTTTTTCATAATTAGGATTATCTTCTACTAACATTTTTTCAATATCGTATGTTACTTTTTTTACTGGAGTAAAGAAAGCATCTACTGGTATATAATCAGCTGGGATTAAATCTCTTAAATCTTCACTTGATACATAACCAATACCTCTTTGAATTATAATAGAAAAATTCAGTGTACAATCACTATTGATTGTAGCTAAATGATGATCTCCATTTATAACTTCAATATCATCATTCTCTAAGTCAGAACCTTTAATTTCTCTAGCATTATTAAATGAATATTCTATCTCTAGTTGTTCTTTATCACTTTTAATTTTAAATCTTAACTCTTTTAAATTAATAATAAAAATTGCAATATCTTCAAGCATACCTCTTATAGAATCAAACTCATGCTTAGCACCTTCAACTTTTACAGCAATTGGTGCGAATCCTACAGAACTACTCATTAAAAGTCTTCTTAATGGATGTGCTAAAGTAATAGCGTATCCACTTTCAAAAGGAAAAGCACTAATTTTAGCACTATCGTCAGTAATTTGTTCAATTTCTACTTCTGTTGGTAAAAATGGAGCATCTACAAATTTTTTCATATTTTTTCCTTTGTTAAAATTATTTATTATTTAGAATATAACTCAACTATTAGTCTTTCTTCAACAGGTATAACAACTTCTTCTCTTGTTGGTATTCTAGTAAAGATTCCAAATACTTTATCTTTATCAACATCAACCCATTCAGCCATTCCTGTTTGGTTAGTAAGCTCTAAAGATCTAACAATTTGAGTATTTGTTTTAGACTTTTCTCTAATTTCAATTTTTTGTCCAGCTTTAACCATACAAGATGGAATATCAACTTTTTTACCATCTACTAAAACGTGACCATGTGTTACAAATTGTCTTGCATTTGCTCTTGTTGTAGCAAATCCCATTCTATAAACAACATTATCTAATCTTTGTTCAATTAAAGTAATTAAGTTAGCACCTGTATTACCTTCAATTCTAGCTGCTTCTTTAAAGTATTTTCTGAATTGTTTTTCAGATACACCATAAATAATTTTAGCTTTTTGTTTCTCTTGAAGCTGCATACCATATTCTGATAGCTTAGCTCTTCTTTGTCCATGTTGTCCAGGAGCAAAAGGTCTTTTTTCTAAAGCAGATTTACCGTTTAGTCTTCTTTCACCTTTAAGTCCAAGGTCAGCATTAAGTCTTCTTTCTAGTTTTTCAACTGGTCCTCTATATCTTGCCATGCCTTATCCTTATACTCTTCTTCGTTTTGGTGGTCTACAACCATTATGTGGTAATGGAGTAACATCTTTAAACCATCTTACATTAATACCTTCAATTGCACCAATTGCTTTAACTGCAGTATCTCTACCAGAACCAGGTCCTTGTACTTTAATACCAACATTTTTAATACCATGCTCAATTGCTTTTGCCATAGCATCTTCAACTGCTGCTGTTGCTGCAAAAGGAGTTGATTTCTTACTTCCTCTAAAACCTAAGTTTCCTGCACTTGACCAAGAAATTGCATTTCCTGCATTGTCAGTTACTGTTACCATTGTATTATTAAATGTTGCTGCTATATGAACAACGCCGTCAGCAATATTCTTTTTTACAACTTTTTTTCTAGTTACTTTTCTTTTTGCCATTAGTTATCCTTATTTAGCTGCTGCACCAACAGTTTTCTTTTTACCTTTTCTTGTTCGAGCATTAGTTTTAGTCTTTTGCCCTCTACATGGTAAACCTCTTCTGTGTCTTAAACCTCTATAAGAACCTAAAGCCATTAATGCTTTAATATCCATAGCAACTTGTTTTCTTAAATCACCCTCTACGATGTATTTTTCTTGAATCTCATTTCTAATTGCTGCAACTTCATCTTCTGTAAGTTCGTGAGCTCTTTTGTCATATGAGATACCTGTAGCATCTAAGATTAATCTTGATGTATGTAAACCTATACCAAAAATATAAGTTAAAGCATACTCCATTCTCTTTTTGTTTGGTAAGTCTGTACCAGCAATTCTTGCCATGGCTTATCCTTGTCTTTGTTTGTGTTTTTTGATCTCACAGATTACTCTAGTAACACCTTTTCTTTTGACAATTTTACATTTGTCACACATTTTTTTAACTGAAGCTCTTACTTTCATAATCAGCCATCCTTTTTGTGTTTTTTCCAAATTCTATTACAGGTAATAAAATAAAATCCATTACCAACTCTTTATAAAACCTATAGTTAAAGTTTTATAAAAACTTCCCTTGGCTATAGAAATGGAAGCGAATTATAGTTAATTTTTACTTAATATTAGATAAAGTTTGAATATTTTATTGACTAATGATTTTTGCTACTGTTTTTGAACTACCATATTTAAGATATTCTCTTAATAATAATGAGTTTTCTAAAAACTTATTTTTGTCAATATTATTGTATTCATTTAATAAATTTTCTATTGTCACCTCATCTTGTATATATTCTTTATGAATAGGTTCTTTTCCCATTTTCTCAAAAAAGATATTGGCTAGTCCTATAAAATTTAGTTTAACTAAATGTTTTGCTATAAAATAATCAAAAGGTTTTGCGATGTAGTTCAAAACAAAAGGTGTACCTATGAGTGCTGCTTCTAATGTAGCAGTACCACTACATATAAATGCAAAGTCTACCTCTTGTAATGTTTTATGTGCATTTGTAGATACTTTAAAACTTGATATGTCACCATAAGTGTTATTTATATATTCTGTATCAAAGTGTGGAGGTATTATCAAGATTGATTCTTTATTTATTTTTTTGATGATTTGTTTATATATTGGCATAAGTTTGGTTATTTCACCTTTTCTACTACCTGGCATAAAAGCTACTTGATTTGTATTTGATAGATTTTCTTTAAAATACTCTATCTCATCTAATAGTGGATGGCCAACATAACTGATCATCTCTTTTTTTGAATAAAAATCTTTTTCAAAAGGTAAAATTGAACATAATGTATCGCAATTACTTTCAATCTTTGGTATACGTTTCTTTTTCCAAGCCCATGCTTGAGGAAGTATATAATATATTATCTCTTTTTTTGGATATCTTTTTTTTATCTTTTTTGCTAAAGGCAGATTAAATCCTGAAGAATCCATAAGCAAAACCTTATCTGCATATTTTGCTAATTCAACCATCTCATTTACTAGCTTTAATAAAAATGGTAGTTTTTTAATAGCATCAACAAAGCCCATCACTGCCATTGCTGTTATATCATATGTTGGACTCCCTAACTCTTTATCAAATATCCCTATAAGTTCAATATCATCATCAAGCTCTTTTTTTAAAGCTTTAAGATGTATATTTGATGATGTTTCTAATGCTGATACTAATAACTTCATACTTTTAATAACCTTTTATTTAATAATACTATTGCAGCATCAAGTTTATACTCTTCTAGATTCTCTTTTATTTCTGAAAATACTAAATTATCACTATTTGATAATTTATATTTTTTTATCTCTTCTATTATTGGGTTATATCTATTTGGTCTATGTGTCTTTATTGCATCTTCTAAGGAATTAAATAATTGATACCTTTTATCTTCATCTAGCATTAAAGATGGACTATCTTGTTTATCAATTAGCACAATACTTTTTAGGTCATTTAATACACAATTTAATTCATTATTAAAAATCAAAATATTGTTTTCATCAATCTTATTCTCTAACTCTAGAGCAATACTATTTAATTCTTTTGCACCTATATTTCCAGATAGTCCTTTTAAAGTATGAAGTGTTCTTTTCAATTCATCTTCTTGAAGTTTTACCAAATCAAGATCTTTAAAGTTATTATAAAAACTATTTAATATATTTATATATAAATCTTCGTTATTCATCAAGTATGAGAGTCCAAGTTGTTTATCTATACATTTAAAATTGTACTTTTCGAGTATATTAAAGCTCACCTTTGTACTATCATCTACTTTATTATTTTTCACAGATATATATTTTAACATTACATCATACAATTTTTTCACATCTATTGGTTTATTTAAGTGTTCTTGCATACCTACTTTTTGTGTTTTTTCTATGTCTTCTTTCATAGCATTTGCAGTTAGTGCTATTATTGGAATAACCTTATCTATTTCTCTTATTATTTTTGTAGCTTCTATACCATCCATTATTGGCATTTGAAGATCCATTAAAATTAATTCATATTGTTTATTTGGATTAGTAAACATATCAACAGCAATTTTACCATTTGGTGCTATCTCCATATCAATTCCACTATTTCCCAATAAACCTACTACGATCTCTTGATTTATGATATTATCCTCAACTAATAGGATTTTTGAACCATCTAAAGAGTTTATACTTTTTGTTATATTATCTGTATTCTTAGTTTGTTTTATCTCTTTATTTTTATCAACTATCTCATTATCAATTTGTTTTAAATCGATCTCAAAAATAAATCTACTTCCAATGTTGTATTCACTTTCTATTTTTATTTCACCATTCATTAGTTCAATTAGTTGTTTTGATATTATAAGCCCTAGTCCACTTCCACCATATTTTCTAGTTATGCTTCCATCAGCTTGTGAGAATGATTTAAATAAATTTAACTGTTGTTCTTTAGTTAATCCAATTCCTGTATCTTCTATTTCGAAGCTACATCTATTATTTGATATTTTTTTTATATTTATAGAGACTGAACCATTATTTGTAAATTTTATTGCATTTCCTATTAGGTTTGTAAGTACTTGTGAGAGTCTTAAACTATCACCATTAAAATTAGTAGCACAATCTTTACTATAATTAACTATATATTTAAGATTTTTCTCTTTTACTTTAAATGCAAATAGATCAGATAGCTGCTGAATCACTTTTGGTAAATTAAAATCAATATTTTCAATTGTGAGTTTTCCAGCTTCTATTTTAGAAAAGTCCAATATATCATTTAAAATACTTAGCAATGATTTAGCACTGTTATCTATTTTTTGAATATGGTCTTTTTGTTTATCATCCAAAGATGTTTGTAGTGCTAAATAGGACATACCTATAATTCCATTCATTGGTGTTCTTATCTCATGTGACATATTTGCTAAAAATTCTGATTTTGCTTTTGTTGCCTCTTCAGCTTTTTGTTTTGATAACTCTAGTGCTTCTTTTTGAAATTCTAGTTTATTATTTAATATAGTTAATCTTCTGTTCCAATATACTCCTACAATTAATACAATAAGAAACACTATTAAAATTTGCCATACTAAAGTATAATCAATTTTATTTTTAAAAGATACATTAACCCAATCATTTAACAACTTTTGTTTAGTACCTAAATCAACACTAAGAACAAGTTTTTCAAAAATATTATTTAATATTTTCTCATCATCTCTTGTAGCAACTGCCAATTTTACCTTAGCTTCAAACTTACCAGTAATAGCAATAGTACCAATATAGTTTCTTTGTATCTCATGATTTATAACAATAGAGTTATCTAAATAACCAAATATAACACCCTCTTCAACTTTTCTAAGTCCATCTTCTATTGAGTCTACTTCTATTATATTTATATTTGGATATTCTATTTTAAGTCTTTCTTTTAATGAATAACCTTTTACAACACCTAATTTTTTATTTTTAAGCTGTTCTAAATCATCAATAAAAGGGATACCAACTTTTGTAGCAATTACAACAGGTATACTAATATATGGTGTGGTAAAATCAACAAACTTTTCTCTTGAGGGTGTTTTTTCTGCTAAAGTTAATATATCACATTCTCTATTTTTTATCTTCTCCAAAGACTCTAACCAAGTAGTTGTAGCTACCAATTCAAAAGGTAGATCAATTTTTTTACTAAACATACCCATATATTCAGATACTAAACCAATGTACTTTCCATTTTCTATCTTTTCAAATGGCATCCAGTTAGGATCTACACACATTTTTATAACTTTTTTATTCTTTAGGTAGTTTTTCTCTTCAAAAGATAATTTAATCAAGGTGTTTTTATCTTCTTTTTTAGATATATTAGCTCCAAACCACTTGTTTCTTAATTTATCATTCTTCTCTTTTGTCATTGAATTAAGTGATTTATTGATAATTTCATATAAAACTTTATTATCTTTTTGTACACCTATTCTTAAATCCTCTGTTTTAACTATATTTTCATCAAGTTCTTCAAGAACTTCAATATTTGAATATCCACCTTTTTTAATATATTTTTGTCCACTTATTAAGTTGTTAAAAATAACATCAACTTTACCATATGCAAGTGCTTTCATCTTTTCAACTGAACTTTTAAACTCTACAAGTTCAAAAAGGTTTAAACTTTTAATTTCATCATAATAATAGATATCTTTAGTGATTCCAACTCTTTTACCTTTTAAAGATTCAAAACCTTGATAGTTTTTAAATTCATCCTTTCTAGCAAAAATAACATTTGGAATATCATAATAACTTTTTGTAAAATTAACAAACTCTGCTCTTTTTTTTGTATACGAGATCACATCAATTAAATCTATTTGTTTGTTTTTAAACTTTGTAAGAGTATTACTCCAACCATCCATTTGTATATCAAATTTTAATCCACTTTTTTTTGATATTTCTTTTAGTAAGTCATAAGAAAAGCCATCCATTTCTCCATTTGTTTTAAAGCTAAATGGGTAATAATCTTTTATCATTCCTATTTTTACAATATTATTATCTACAAAATATTGTTCATCTTTCGTTAATAAAATTTTGCTATCTTTATTAATACTGGAATCTACAAACCATTTTTTCTTTAAATTATTTCTCTCTTCATGACTAACTTGACTTAGTCCTTTATTTAAAATATCTCTTATTAATATATTATTTTTATTTGTAGCAAAATGTAGCTCAAGATTAAATCGTTTATCATCAACTTCAAATCCTGGCTCAATATTTGTTAATGCATATTTTGAAATAAAATAGTTTACAACTCCTAAACTATTTATAGTACCATCTGCTTTTCCAAATGATACTGCTTTTAAAGCTTCTATTGTTGTTTCATATACTTGT
>JAYEMI010000055.1:0-9616 GCA_034718015.1 Campylobacterota bacterium
CTATCTCATATCCTAAATAATCAGCTATTTGTATAACTTTTTTAAAGCCTATATCTACATGGTTTCCATTTTCAAAACTACTTAGTGTTGCTCTTGATATATTTAAGTTTTTTGACATTAATGATTGTGATATTTTTTTTTGTTTTCTTAAACTTGATATAGTTTTCCCAAATTCTGTAAAGTCCATAGATTCTCTTTTGTTTAATATATTTGTCATTTTATCTTATTATATCTATTCTGTCAAATATATTATACATATTTTAGTGTCGTATCTTGGATGTGCTGATTTTAGGTGGGTTATTTGAGTTTGAATTATTCATAACTTTTCCATAAATATCTATAAGCTTTGAAGCAACAGCCTTTTGGGAAAATTTTTCAACCACATGAGCTCTTATTTTATCACCAACATAGTCAGTTCTATTTTCATACATATCTTTCATAGCTTTTGACAACTCTTCTAAATCATCGTTTTCTACTAATATACCCAATTCATCATTCTCTACTATAGATTCTGGACCTCCACACTTTGTGGCAATTACAGGAAGTCCACAGCTCATAGCTTCTATTACCACTACACCAAATGTTTCATATTTACTAGAAAGTACAAAAGCATCTGATTTTTGTAGCTCTTCCAAAACTTGCTTCCTTGGTGCAAATCCAAAAAGCTTTATTTGCTCTTGCATATTTAAGGCATATATTTCACTTTGTAGGTTTTTATACTCTGAACCACTACCTAATATAGATAATCTTACATTTTTATTTTCACTAAATACTTTAGCAAATGCTCGAATTAACAGTATTTGATTTTTATTTTTATTTAAATTTGCAATATTTATAAACAGAAAATCTTTCTGTAAAGACTCCTCTTTTTGTAAAAAATATTCAGTATTTACAACATTTGGTAGATAGTTAAACTCCAAATGAAAAGTATCTTCTAGTATCTTACAAAACTCTTTACTTACGGCAACTCTATCATTAGCATTTGTATAAATAGAAGTATAACTTCTTATCTCTTTTTGAGAGACTAATTTTCTTGCATAAGCAGATGAGTGTTCAGTCACAACATATGGTATATTAAACTTTTGTTTTATCCATAAAGCAGCTTTTCCAGCTGTACTATTATGTACATGTACTACATCAATAGAGTTGTTTTTATAATGTTTATTTAATAGATACTTATTGATTTGAGTTCTAATAAATTCATTGAAAAATCTTAGTTTAGGGATAGCTGGAAATAAAACAAGCTTTACATTCACACCATTTTTTTTGTGCCTAAAAGTACCAAATTTTAAAAACTTCTTTTTAAAAATATATTTAAACGATATAGGTATAGCTCCAACAACTGAAACATCTACTCCATACTTTGTTAATGCTTCTGCTTGATCTTGTACAAAAATGGATGAGTGATCATTGTAGATATTTGGGTAGGCAGTTGGGAGTATTAATATACTTTGTGACATTAACTAATCTCCAACTTATCCAAAAGGCTTTTACATTTTGAATAATAATCTTTATGCAAAATTACATTTTTTCTGTACTCTTGAGAAAAATGGAATGCTAGATGAGTTTTATCTTGATTATACTTGTGCTTTTTTACAGCATTTTTTAAAAGAAAAAGTGATACGTTTTGAAGCTTAGGAATTGAAGGAATATTCACTATATAGATTTTATCTTCATTGTTGTTTGGCTCCGATATAACTTCTAGTTTAAATAATCTGCATATATTTTTTTTCCAATCATATATACTAATATAATTTATGTGGATAACTGTCATGTCTATCTTTGAGAATAAATATCTAAACTGTTCTTTAAAAAAAGTTCCTGAGGTAGTGTTATAACTATTTCTTATATATTGACACCATGGGATTACTTGTAATATATTCATTTTATTTTTCAAAATTTTTATATAAATAATTATCACCTATATTAACCAATAAATTAATTTGCTTAAAATTATTTTTATTTAGATACTCATTTACTATGTTAAATTTACTTTTAAAAATTTCAACCATGATGATGCATTTATTGTTATCTATTAATTTCTTTAAACCTTTTAGCACATTTAATTCATGACCTTCTACATCGATTTTAAAACAAATTATTTCATTTTTTAAATTTATCAATTCATCAGTACGATAGATATTAACCTCTATCTCTTTGCCATGTCTACTGTTATTTTTATCTAAAGAGTGTGTTCCTGCATTTACTTTTCCTAAGTCAATATCTTTTTTTTCATCAGAAATATACAATTTACCTTTTGTATTGCTATTAGATAATGCGCAATTATGCAATATGGCTTTCTCAGAAACCTTGTTTAAAAAAACATTTGCATTTAACTGGGCAAAATTATTTGGATCTGGTTCAAACAAGAAACATTGTTTTGTATTTGTTGATTTTAAGAAAGGAACAGAATAAACACCTATATTTGCACCAATATCAATAAAATAATTACATTTATTATCTATGTACATATCATATAATATTTTTAAATGTACACTTTCATACGAGCCTTCAAAATAAATAATTGAATCTATATAATTCTCTAAGTTTAACAATACTTTATTATTGTTATTATCCTTAATAATTTCATATCCACCAATAAGTTGATACAATGGTCTTAAGAATCTTTTTCCTCTTTTTAAAGGATACATTCTATATATTGTCTGGACTAATTTATTCTTTAACATTTCTTTCCTTCGTATAATAAATGCATAGAACACCATAAATAATTAATATTAAACTCATTCCTATTGAAATGATATTTAATACATTTAAAAATCCTATATCATTATAAATAAATATAATGCTTATTGGGAAAATCATATAAATAATAGCTACTAGTAGTATTGTCTCTTGTTTATTTAGTATAATAAATACACTAGCTAAGGGTCCACTTAAAAAATTTAAAAATAACCATGGTGTCATAACTGATGCCGCTTCGCCTGCAAGTTTCCAATTTTCACCAAATACAAATATAAATATATCTACAGCAAAAAAATATATCAACAAGAAAATAGGGGCTGCAACCATAGAAGCTTGTAAAATAAACTTAACAACAATTCTATGCAAATCACTTTTTGTAGAAATAGATACTTTTTGAAAAAACACCTGAGATAAAGAACCACCAATAAGAGCTATAGGAGTTTGTAGCATTTTCCAAGCTAAAGAAAACTGTCCTAAAGTTGCTGTAGTAAAAAACTTAGCTATCAAAATACTTATACCTGAAAGTCTAAATCCATCGATTAAAGCATTTGGTAGATTATATATTGGTAGTTTTTTATATTTTTTACTAAGTGCAAAAATCTTTAATTTTTTTATTTCATTTAACCTGTAACTATCTTCTTTCCATACCATTCTAGTAAGTATTGTAGTAGCTACTCCCTGACCTAATATACTACCAAATATAAGTCCAGTACTTCCAAAACCACCAAATCCCATACCAAGATTTGTTGTACCTGCTGTAGCACTTTGTATCACTCTACTAGTCGCTAATCTTTTATACTGTTTTTTTCTATTAGACCAATAATTAAAACTTTGATAAATACCTGTAAGTAAAACTGTTATTGGTATAAAATAAAGCCAATTTGTTATCTCTGGATTACCAAGTAAATTTGTAATATTTTCATTAAATATAAATACAATTAAAAAAGATATAAAGCTTACAAAAAAAGATATTATAATTGATAATGCAACTATATTTACAGCATCTTCATCTTTTTTTGGAAGCATTATTGCCAATTCATATCTTCCTGTTGCAATTACTGCTATAATTGAAGCTACAGCCATATAAAGTGCAAACACCCCAAAATCTTCAGGTGTATATATCCGTGTAAGTATCGGACTTATAGCTATAGGTATAGCTTGAGCTATTGTTGTACCTGTCATCAAGGTCAAAACATTTCTACTAAATTCTGATTTTGGCTTGAGTTTAGTTAGCATTAAACTCATCTTCCATCAAATTTATTAATCTTTCTTCTATCTCTTTTGAAGTTGGCAATAGCCCTTTTAGACTACAGGGTAGAGATTCTGTTAGTTTATAAGTTGCAACTCCAATAGGCTGTGTACTATCTTTTAAAGCATATTCTACTGTTGTTCGTTTTTTTTCTTTACAGATTATTATCCCAATTGATGGATTTTCATCTGCTAGTTTGACTGTATCATTTAAAACGGATAAATAAAAGTTCATTTTACCTGCATATTCTGGTTTAAATTTTCCTATTTTTAATTCAATCGCTATGAGTGATTTTAATCTTCTATGATATAAAAGTAAGTCTATAAAGTATTCTTCATCATCAATTTCTAGTTTATGTTGATTTCCTATAAAAGTAAAGTCAGTACCCATTTGAGATAAAAACTCCCGTATTTTATTTATAAGCCCTATTTCAAGTTCATATTCACTATGCTCACTATTTAGCTCTAAAAAATCAAAGTTATATTCATCTTTTACTGCTAGTTTTGCTTGATTTTTATATTTTTTAGTAACAGTATTATCAAAATTTGTTTGGTTAAGTAGAAACTTTTCATAAGATTTATTATCTATTTGATTATCTAAAACTCTATATGTCCAACCAAACTTTATAACCATTTTTATATAAAATTCTCTTTCAAAAGTATCTTTTAACTTTTGAAATATAACAACATTATGAGACCATCCTATTTCTCTAGACAATGTCTGGAGTTTTGTGTTTTGAGCATATTCCAAATAGAACAAACGCATATTCCAAAGATTTTGAACACTAAAACCCTTCATCCCAACAAACTCTTTTCTAAGTTCATCAGATAAATTTTTGACTACAGATTTACCCCATCCAAACTGTTCTTGTTTTTCAACTATATTTTTACCTATCTCCCAATATAGATTGATAAGCTTCTTATTTACAGTTTTTAGTGCTTCATATTGAGATGATACTATTTTAGATTTTATCTCTTGTACAAATGTTATAAAATTATTATTTTCAATATTCATATTTTTGCCTTTTAGTAATAGTCGTACTTGTCATAAGAGTGAGAATATTTCGGCTAAATTCTGATTTTCTAAATAAGCTTTGCTTTGGCTTGAGTTTTTGTATCATTTACAACTATTTATCTATTTTGTGCAATGAAAATATTTACAAAATTCAGATTTGTATTTATTAAAGCTATCTTCACTTAAAGTTCCATATTTTTTTAATACCACTTTTTTAGATACTACAAATGTTTTTCTTAAAATCATTTTAGACTTTTTTGGTATATTTCCTATTTTAAACTCTTCACTTGTTAATAAGAATTCATCTTTTTTTAAATTATCTATTTTACTACTTATTGGTATAGCTATAAAATCATCATAAGGTAAATTATCTTTAAATACTAAAACAGGTCTTGTTTTAAAACTATTTAAATCACTAAAATAAAATTCACATAAAACAATATCAAGTTGATTTACTTCCATACATCATCCTCAGATAGATCTAACCAATCTTCAACTAAATTAGCAGAATGATTAGAGAACATATCTATATCATTAATATTTTTAGAATCTAAAGAGTCTATATTAGTTTTTTCCTCTATCCTCATCCCTTTAAGATTTAAATTATTCAATAAAAACATCACATTTTCATATATGCTATCATCTAATTTTAATTGTACTGTATGCATTTTATTATCCTTACCTTTAAAATATATCTTAAATTATAACAAAAGAAACCAAAGTCTCCAGATCTATATATCCTAGTTAAAATAAGACTAATAGCTATAGGTATAGCCTGTGATATAGTTGTACCTGTCATTAGAGTTAAAACATTTCTACTAAATTATGATTTGGGTTTTAGTTTATTTATCACCTATTTTAACTTCTTTAACGATTCAATTATAAAACTTAAATAACTATTATCTTCCATAAAAGATTCTATCAGTTCTATTTTTAGCTCTTGTTTTATATCATGAATTATTTTTATTATTAATCTTTCATAAGGATCTAAATCTATATTTATGGTTACCCACACTATATTTGGATCTATACCGAAATACTCATGAGTTATATGATTTCTAAAATCAACCACTACTTGATAATCCTTTGACAATAATTTTTCTTTTAATAAATATTTTGATGCTTCTCCTATAATCTCAAACTCTCTTATAACACTATCCCAAGAAGTAAAATTATGTAAAAGTTCTTGAACATTATCAAAATTACTTGAAACTTTTTTGATTTTTTGAATAGCAATATAGATATCAAATATGAAAAGCTCTATATCTCTATCTACTTTATCAATATTAAACATAGATAAAATCCTTTTTGATTCTATTTTTTATAAATGTCTTCATAGAATTAAAAGTCCCCATATCTACATCTTTCCCCAAGTTCTGTTTTAAAAAGTCTTTTGCTCTAAATATATCAAATCCACTCTTTATTTGCATTTTTAAGATAGCAATATCTACATCACTTTTTTCTGTATCAGTACCTTTTGCAACACTTCCAAACACTGCAAACTCCTCTATACCGTATCTCTCTTTTAAAATTGGTTTTAACTCTTTGAGTTTATTTATAATTGAATTATTCATAGTTTCTATACCTCGACTTTCAAAATATATCTTAAATTATAACAAAAGAAACCAAAATCTTCAGGAGTATATATTCTAGTAAGTATAGGACTTATCCCAGATTATGCAATAGAAAACTCTAAGATAATAAAAAGCTACTAAAACTTATATTTCATAGTAATTGATGTTACTTTTGTATCTACATCTTTTTGTTTCTCTGGTAGTTCATTTCCATTTTGGAAAGAGTATTTTGCAATAATATCAAAGTTTTCAAACTTTTTCCCTAGACTTAACATATATGTTTTATCTTGCTCCATAGCATGATGTTGTACTTTTGCACCATCATCCATCACTGTAAACATTCTTTTACCAAAAAATGCTCCAACTCCAGCAACATAGCCTTGATAATTAAGACCAAGTTTTACGAACAAGGGATTATACTTTTTTTTATAAAAGTCATATTGTTTTACTACGGGATCATTTGGATTATAGGTGTCTCCATCAATCTTAATCATTTTAGTTCCAACTGTAAATTTACCTTTTAAAGCATCTACTTTAAAGCCTTTATAAAGCGATAAATCGTACTGACTTACATTAAAAGACTCATAATCACTTCTAAAATAATCTATCTTAGCACCAAAGCCTTTTACTAACTTATATCCAGCCCCTAATCCATATACTTTCCCATCATCTGTAGGTGCAAGATTATCAACTATTTTAATATAGCTTACTTTTAGATCAACTGCTTTAGTGATAGAGTGTTGATATAAACCATTGTATTTCTCAACCTCAAGATCTTCTAAATCTGTATTTAAAATAGAGTGTGTTCTTTTTACATCATCTTTTAAATATCCTAAAGATATTTTTCCATTCTCGTACTTATGTGATAAGTTTACATATAATGTATCTCCATCAACTTTAGTTTTTGAATTACTATAATCTTTTTTTCCAGTTACAATAGATATATCACTATTTGAATACAAAAGTGATATTCCACATAGCAATGATAATGTTAATTTTTTCATAATTTACCTTTTAATGCGACTTAGTTGCATTTATTTCTAGAATTATAGTAAATTATTATTAAATGCGACTTAGTTGCACTTAGTAATTGGCTCAAAAAGACACTATTATGGAAACATTAATTGACGAGATAAAAACTTATATTAAGCCAATTATTAATGGATATGATAACTTTGCAATAATTTTATTTTTGATTGGTTTTATAAAAATTATTTATAAGTAATACAACCTATTGTATACCTATTAAATTTAGTCCATATAATCTTTTATCCTTACAAGCATTGTTAGGTTGTTATTGATGTATTGAACATCAAAAATATCAAGATACTTAATCAATGCTCCAAGTTTTTTAAAACCATGATTAATTGGAGAAAATGGACTATTTTGACCAACATATAGTCCCACATCTTTTAAATCAGCCCATCCGCTGTTATCACAAACTTTATCTACTGCTTGTATCAAAGACTTTTTAAGTTTATAATCTTTTTTTGCATCATACTTTTCACCTTGATAACTATTTTTAAATTCATTATTTTGATCATATTGCTCTAAGTTCTGATTTTTTATCTTTCTATTACTCTGCTGTAACCCTAAAAAGTTTTCCACATAAATAAATTGAGAACATGCATTTACTAGTGCCTTTGGTGTTTTTGCTTCACCATAACCATAAACAGATATTCCATCTGATAATATTCTTGTAACAAGTGGTGTAAAATCACTATCACTAGTAATCAAAGCAATAAAATCAATATTTTTTGTATATATAGAATCCATAACATCTATCACAATAGCAATATCAGAAGCATTTTTTTTCTCAGTATATGCAAACTGTTGATATGGTTGAATATTATAATCTTGCAGAACTTTTGACCAGCTATTTAAATTATCACTTGTCCAATCCCCGTATGCTTTTCTTATATTTACCTTTCCATATTGAGATAAGTCATCAAAAATACTTTCGATATATTTTGAGCTTACATTATCACAATCTATGAACATTGCTATATTCTTTTGCTTATTATCATCCATTCATTATTTCCTAACACTTAAATATTATTTTAATGTTTATGTTTTTTATTAAATATTTCCAATGCTTTATCTATCTCATTTTTAAACTCTCGTTTACTTTTGTATCCAAATGATTTATAAAAAGTATTTTGCTCTTTTGGTTCTATAAAATATACAGTAGGAACACCTTTGGGGTTAAACTGTTTTGGAAAATCATCTATATTTCTCAATACACTAAGAGGTATAAAATTCTTTTCAACCTTATCATGAATAACTTTTTTAGTAAGAGTTTTAACCTCAAATTTCATACAATAAGGGCAACCCTTTTGCCCAATTACCAGCATTAGTGGTTTATTTAACTTTTGAGCTTTTTTTAAAGCCTGTTCATAAGAGATCTCATAATTCATCTTCTCCACTAATTTTTCAGATCCTCCATATAAATTAAAGTTAAAAAACATTGTAAAAAACAATATATATTTAGTTATTTTCATAAATTACTCCTTTATTTGATATCATAGTATTTTTTTATTAATAAAAAATAAATAATTGAACTTCAAATTTAAATTTTGGTTTATATTATTCTAATTTTTAGTTAATTCAAGATTTAGACTTGTTGTATTATATAAAGTGATGTTTATTGATTATTATGAGTAAAAAAACATCTCAAAAGTTGGCGGCGACCTACGTTTCCACAAGGGGACCCTGCAGTATTATCGGCGATGAGGAGCTTGACTGCCAGGTTCGATATGGGACTGGGTATGACCTCCTCTCTATAACCACCAACATTTGAAATGTTTCAATTGTTGTATAGAGTAATATAGTAAAACTATATTAGTAAACAATGTTAAAGTCTTTTATAAACAGATACTTTCTATATACTATAAGTTATCTATTAAGTTGTTAATTTAAAGGTGGTATTCCTTTTCTTAACGTCATTATACTTAATAAGATGGTAAACTAAAGAAATCATATAAATAAGCCAAACGATCTATTAGTACTAGTCAGCTGAACACATTACTGTGCTTACACATCTAGCCTATCAACCAGTTAGTCTTACTGGGATCTT
>JAYEMI010000056.1:0-2755 GCA_034718015.1 Campylobacterota bacterium
ATTATATCCCCACTTTAATTAAAATGTATTTTATCACTTTGTAAGCTCATCAAGTCTTTTTTTAAGTTCACCTTTTGCAAATGGATCTTCCATAGTAATAGTTCCATCAGGTAGCTGATAATATATCACACCATTTTTACTATATGAGTTTGGTATGCCATTTTCTAAACTTTTTCGTTGTGCTTCTCTTACTGCATTATTTCCTATAGTTTGAATCATATCATCACTTATAATATTATTTTCTAGTTGCATTTTATATCCTTCATAAATTTTTCATATTTTTCATCATCTAATATTTTGTTGTTAATAGCAATCTTTTCAAATATCTCATCAGAGTTATAATATATACTCCAATTATCTACCATATCTTTATAACTATTATAAAATAAGTTTTTACTTCTATAATATCTTCGTATTATATCATTTTGTGGTATATGATGTCCACCATTTAAAACTCGATTTTTGACCCTGCTAATATTTGAATCAGGATTTTCAAGATATAGATATATCAATGTTGTATCAAAACCTAGCTTTTTTGCTTTTTTAATATAGTTTATAAGGTATTTCCCAGATAGTGTTGTTTCTATTACAAATGATTTATCTAAAGACAATCTATTTTTAAATTCACTAAAAAATATCTTTCCAGCTTTTATCTTATATTTTGTAATATTTTTACTATCTAACTCTTTTGCTATCTCATCTGCATTTATAAAATATAGGTCATTTATAGTAGAAAATGACTTGGCAAAAGTAGTTTTACCACTACCATTTGCTCCAGATATTATATATAGTGTTTTCAATTTATTTCGCTCCTATATCATTAACAATCTTTTTTTATTTAATATATGAATTAAAAAAAGATTTACCATCTCAAAATTTTTATTTTGTTCATATATTATTTCTACTTTTTCACCATGAAATAAGTTATTTCTCAATCTAAATATTATTCTTAAGAGAGCATCTATTTTTTCTTCTTTAGTTGCACCTTGATTTAGTAGTGTATTTTTACCATCCTCTTACCTCGTGATTTTGTTCTATCTCACAATGCAACATATCATTATCAAGGGTTATAGCTTCATTGTTCAAACAAAGCATTGAACCCAAAATATTAACAAATATTTTGATACCTTGCCCGTAGTTTGAAAGTTTTGTCCAATCATTATCGATACTTCACCCCAATAGGAAAGTCTTTCCCACTTATATTTGACTGTGGTACTTGCCAATATCCCCACTGTTTATTTTTTAATAATTAGCCATAATCTTATCAACAGTTTCCCAAGATAATTTATCATCTTTTTTATTAAACATGTTAAAGATATATCGTGCAAACATATCTGTCTCAACATTGATTTTAGTATTTATTTTATAATCTTTAAATAAAGTATTTTGTATAGTATGCGGTATTATGGTTAGTCTAAAACTATCCTTTAAAACATCATTAACGGTTAAGCTTATCCCATCAATAGTAACAGAACCTTTTGGTATTACAAATCTTAAATATTCGTTTGGGATTGATATAAAAAAGTCTGTTGAATTACCATTTTTCTGTATAGATTTAATTACACCAATACAATCAACATGACCCTGTACTATATGACCCTCAAATCTATCGCCCATCATCATTGCTGGTTCTATATGAACAAATCCATGATAATTTTCCATAGCTAAAGTTTGTTGTGATTCAGGAGACAACTCTACACTAAATGTTCCATTAGCAACTCTTACTGCTGTTAAGCATGCACCATTTATTGCTATACTATCACCAATTTTAGGTATATATTTAGCTTTTAAAGTTAAAATATTATTAGCAAAGCTTACCACTTGTGCCATCTCTCTTATTAATCCTGTAAACATATTTGGATTATATCATAAATTTGATTTGGTATTAACACTTATTTAATACAATAATGGTAATATTTTAAAAAACAAGGTGGTTATTATATGTATTTTAAATTTATTTTTTTCATAGCTCTTATTTGTTCAAGTTCAGTAAATGCTCAATTCTTAAAAAAAGCAACAGTACCAGTAGAATTAGTACAAAGTGGCGATGCAAAACATTGGTGTCCTGTATGTGGAATGAAAATAGAAAACTACTATAAAACTTCATACATAGCAAAACTAAAGATGAATGGCTTAAACAGACAATACTGCAGTATAAGATGTCTAGTAGTTGATATGCAAGAGTATGGGATAGATGAAAATAGTATTAAAGTTGTTGATGCTAAAACAGAACAATATATAGATGCTAAAACTGCATACTACTTAATAAATAGTAAAATTATGGGAACTATGACAAAAGTTAGTAAATTAGCTTTTAAAGAGAAAAAAGATGCATTAGAATTCAAAAAAATATACAAGGGAAAAATATCAACTTTCGATGATGCAATTAAACAAGCAAAAGAATCTTTAAAAACTGACAATGCAATGATTAGCAAAAAGAAACAAAAAAAAGTATACCCAAGAGGGAAGAAAATATTTTCAAAAGTATGTAAGCAAGATAAAATCGATCCAACAAACTATCTAGAGATCAATGAATTAAAAGAGGATATAATATCAAATAAGTTATGTAAAAAACTAAAAGAGAAAGATCTTCAAGCAGTGGCTTTATATATATGGGAAGTTAAAAGATTTGGAGATTTAGGACAAATTGCAGGTAAGGTTGAAGTTGAAAAAAATGAAAAGTGTCCTGTTTGTGGGATGTTTACTTATAAATATCCAAGATGGGCTGCACAGATTTTCTATAAACACAATGATA
>JAYEMI010000056.1:2855-9478 GCA_034718015.1 Campylobacterota bacterium
TATTTTTTATAGCAAATTCTATAAAATATGAACTAAATACAACTATTGAAAAATTACCATCTATTACTATACAAAATTTTAGAAGTGGAAAAATGACAGATATTCCAAATAGTTACATAGATCAAATAATTACAATTGTTGGTGTTAATGATGTGAACGCAAGAGTTTGGGGATACTATTTTTTTGAAAATGCAGGGGTGAATTTTACTATTATGGGGATAGATAATTTTGAATCACAATACACACAAAGTCTTGAAAATATAATAAATAATAAAACGAAAGTAGATGTACTAGATACAAACTCAATGCTAATTGGTAGTGGAGTAAAAAGAGTATTAGCCAATAGCTACTACAAAAACTATTTTAATTTTATATTACCAGATGGCACTTTTCAAAAAGTAAATATAGGTGGAGTATTTAATAGTGATATCGAATTACAAAGTAACGATATGATTCTTGTCTCAAAAGAGTTAGCATATCAACTACTTGATATAAAAGATAATATGGCTACAGATATTGTTGTAAAAGTATCAAATCCAGAAGAGATACCAACTATTGTTGAAAAAATAAAAATATTATATCCAACTACAAGAGTAATAACCAACGAAGATTATAAAGTAAGTTACCAAAATATATTTGACTATAAAAGTGGTGTGTTTTTAGCTCTATTTATAATATCGCTTTTTACATTTTTTATAATTATATATGATAAAACAAGTGGATTAAGCTCACTAGAAAAAAAAGAGATAGGTATTCTAAAAGCTATTGGCTGGACTGTAGATGATGTCTTAAAGGAGAAGTTCTATGAAAGCTTTATCATCTCATTCTTTGGATATATGTTTGGAATTTTAATAGCTTTTATTTTTGTATATATTTTAAATGCTCCAATATTAAGAGATATTTTTGAAGGGTATAGTCAACTAAAAACAACATTTAATCTACCTTTTGTTGTTGACTATCAAACACTTACTCTAGTGTTTTTTATAACAATTCCTGTATATATAGCTGCTACTATTATACCCTCTTGGAGAACTGCTACTTTAGATGCTGATGAAGTTATAAGATGATATTCTTATTAAACTATAAATAAACAATTCTTTGTTTATCAAGGCTTATTCTACCTGCTTCTAATATTTTTGTAACATTTAAAGTATTTTGAATAGTTGGCAATGTTTTATTAAACTCTTCTAGTTTTTCTTTTGATTTACTTGAGCACTCTTTCAACTCTAAAGAGCTTTTTACAAAAGTAGCTATACTTTTATAACCATAGCCATCTTGCCCAGCAAACTTCCCATCTCTTGGTGTATATTTCATAAAAAGTGGATTTGAACTTTTAAAGCCACTTCTATCACTACTTTGTGTGTAACCTCTATGAGCTTGGTCTATATTTATCTCACCCGTATGTCCCATATAAAAAAATCTTTGCTGAGAGTGTACATCTGAGGGTGCTGCTATCCATGAAGCAGTATGGATACTAGTAGCTAGATTTTTTGTTTTTATATTTTTCCATTGAACAGTTAGAGTTATAGTATCTTCAACTTTTCTATTTAGCTTATTCTCTGCAACACCTGTTGATGCAGTTGCAATTACAGATATAGGCGTAGCAATACCATCAACTGCCCAACATAAAAAATCTATATGATGTGAGTTTAAATAATAGCTGATATCACTAGATATACCTGCCCAAGAGGCAAATGTATCTAGTTGTGTTTTTGGTTGAGACATATAACTATTCATATATGAAAATTCACCTAAAAGTTGTATATTGTCTTTTGCATCAGCATATATTGGGTCAAACCTTTTATGAACCTCTAGCATTAAAAGTAAATTGTTTTTATTTGCTAACTTTTGTAATTTTATATGCTCTTTTGTAGTTTTGACAAGAGGTTTTGCTACAAGTGTATGCATCTTTTTTTTTAAAGCATATCTAGCAATATCAAAATGTGTATCATCAGGGGTGAAAATAAGTACACACGACCCTTTTTTTAAACTTTTAATAGCCTCCTTATAAGCTGTATCACTTTTATTTCCACTTTTAGGATACTCATCAAACGAACTATTTAATGAGGGATATGCTTTTTTCATATTTGTATCAAAATGGTTTTTTATCAAGTCAAATCTATCTCCATCTCTACCTGCAAGTTTTATATCTCCTATTATACCTTGGTCTCTTAAATCAAATAAACTAAGAGCTATTACCCCTAGACTTTTATCAGAAACTGCAGCACTATTACCACTAAGCCCCGTTACATATTCACCTATTCCAATTACGCACACATCTATCATCATCTTAACCTATTATTATAACTTCTCCAGCTTTTACACCAAGTTTTTCAAGCTGTTTTTTTGCTCTTTCATCTTTTGATCGCATTTTATTTTCATGATACTCTTCTCTTTTCTCACAATCCCAGGAAGTTTCCCACACTACACTTGAAAGGTTGATCAACTTTGCTTTCATTTGATTTACTTTTAACTGTTGAAGAAGCGATATAGTTACCACCTCCTCAATACCTCCTGGTATATTTTCAAGATTTCCACTAGATATAGATAAAAAACCTGTAAGTCCAAGTTTTTCTATATTCCATAGGGCCAAAGTATTCCAAGGACTACTCCAACCATCTATTTTACATGTTTCATTTGTATGACCATGTCTATTATGTAACTTAGCACCAACTACTAGTGTATCATTTTCTAAATGGGATTCTAAGGTTTCCATATCATCTAAAGATATCTCTACTTCTATACTTTGAAAAAGCAACTCCTTAGCACCTAAAGATAATGCCTTCTCAACTAATAAATTAAGTGGTTGCGTAAAACTAATCCATGGCTCTATATGAAAAATCTCAATCTTTTTTTGGAAATCTTCTTTTGCATTATTTATTGCTTGTAAATATTTTGTATCTACTACTACTATTAGTTTATCACAATATTTAAGCACATGATTACACCACTCATATATTTTTTTTGAATCAACTAAAACATGTTCATTAGTTGTATGAAGTCTTGTTGCTACTATTCTCAAAATCTATTTTCCTAATATTATTTCACTATTTAAAATTTTAGTATACAGTAACTGATCCAAAACCTTATAAGTACCATCTATTAAAACAAAATGTTCAGACTCTTTATATTTTTTAATACCATCTTTGCTTAAAAGATTTTTTTGTATTTTCAATGTTGTTGTTGTTTTATGTTTATTTTTTTCAAGTTTTATAATGTATGGTAAAGCGTGAGATGATATTTTTGATTTTAAGTTTATAAGAAAAGATTTTAAATCAATTTTATCTTGCAAAACTAGTGATACCATACCTATTTTACCATCAATACCTGGCAACTCTACTCCATATACAACAACCTCTTCAAATAATCCACTTTCCTGTATTGCATACTCCACATCAACACAAGCTACATTTTCCCCTTTAAATCTATATGTATCACCCAATCTTTCAATAAAAGTAAAAAATCCATTCTCTTCTGACTTAAGAAGGTCACCACTTTTCCACCAAAGGTCACCTTTCTTAAATAAACCTCTATATAGTTTTGCTTCATCTAAAGAGCTATCTAAATAACCTTTATACTCTCCACTTGGAACTAAAAATAAAGCTTCTCCATATTTTCCAAACTCTACATTATTATAATTTTCATCAACAAGAACCATCTCGTTTAGTTTAGGATCATTTGACCTTAAATATCCACAATATCCACTTATATCAAACCAATTTGTTAAAGCACCAGCAGGCATCTCTGTAGCTCCAAAATGCTCAACAACATGCGATATTTTATATCTATTTACGACATCATTCCATAATATTTTATTTAAACCATTACCAAATATTACTTTTAAATATTTATTTTCATTTTTAGTATATCTATTTAAAATATATCGCCAAAGTTCTCCTATATAAACCATATGAGTACATTTATATTGATTGATATCCTCAAAAAATGCAGTTGTTGAAAACTTAATTCTTATTGTAGCAGTACTATTGCTATAGATCACACTTGAAAATGCAACCGCTAAAGCGTTTCCATGATAAAGTGGAAGAGGGATATAACAGTTATCAACACTATTCATACCAGTTCTTAAACTCCATGCAATTCCTGCACCTATCATTCTTCTATGTGAAAACAAAGCCCCTTTACTAGGTCCACTTGTACCACTTGTAAAAATTACAAAAGCTGGGTCATCTAGTGCATTTTCAACTATAAAATTATGAGTATTAAGTTTTTTATAACTTGATATTCTTTCAATATTATAATTCTTAATACAACCTATTTTATCTCCTAAAACTATAGTAGTATTACTGCTTTTTGCTAACTCCTCTTGTCTCTTATTTGGTTCACGATTGTTAAATAAAACTGCCAACTTTCCAGCTTTATTGATACCAATAAGTGCAGCTAAAAAAAGAAAGCTATTGTGATAGTTTAAACCTATTTGATACTCTTTAGTATTTTCCAATAAAAAGAATTTTATATTTTCAGATTGTTTTTCAAGCTCTTTATATGTAAATGACTTTTTTGTATCGACTTCATTTATCACTATTTTATTGGGGGTTAAATTTGATTTTAAAGAAAAAAGCTGTGTCCAGTTTGAGATACCACTCAATGATATCTCCTCCCAATATTGCTTTTCCTTAATGTTTAAATTTTCATACAAAAATTCTCTACCTTTGGTAGTTTGATTATTATCTTTTATTGAATTTAAAAAACTTATATTCATATTTTACAATATATTTTTTAACTCTTCAACAATATTTTCAACTTTTATTTCTACTTTTTCATTAGTTTTTCTATATACTAATTCAACAAAACCATCTTGTAATTTTTTACCTACAACTATAGCATAAGGAAAACCAATAAGCTCAAAGTCACCCATTTTAAAACCAAATCTCTCTTTAGTTCTATCATCAATAATCACTTCAACTCCAGCAGTTTTTAACTCTTCATAAATTTCAAGACCAGCATTTAATTCATCCTCTTTTTTTGCATTTGACACTATGATGTCTACACTATACGGTGCAGTTTCTTTTGTCCAGATACACCCTTTATCATCATGACTTTGCTCTATAACTGCAGCCATAATTCTACTCACACCTATACCATAAGTACCCATTTGAAATGGCTGTTTTTTACCATTATTATCTAAAAAGTTTGCATCTAATGCTTCACTATAAGTTGTTCCAAGTTGAAAAATATGCCCAGCCTCAATCCCTTTTGTATATGAGAGTTTTCCACCACACTTTTCACATTTTGTTTCTATCTCTAATTTTTTGATTTCTTCATAAGAGTCTTCTCTCAGTTCATCTCCAAATTTTTCATCAAAATCTTCAAGTGTTTCAATATTTGCTCCATAATCACAACTATCGCATATAATTATAACATCTTCTCCACTATCTGCTATTACGTGAAACTCTTTAGAACCAGTTCCACCTATAGCACCACTATCTGCATCTACTACTCTAAAATCTAGACCCAATCTTGTAAATATTTTTTTATAAGTCTCTTCCATTAATGCAAATTCTCTTATCATATCTTCAACTGAACTATGAAAAGAGTAACCATCTTTCATTAAAAATTCACGACCTCTCATAAGTCCAAATCTGGGTCTTGCCTCATCTCTAAATTTTGTATTTATTTGATATAAATTAACAGGTAAGTCTTTATAGCTTTTAACTCTATTTTTTACTAATTCTACCATCGCCTCTTCGTTTGTAGGGCTTAACACAAAATCATTTTGATGTCTATCTTTTATTCTAAGCATCTCTTTACCCATAGTATCAGCTCGCTCACTTTTTTCCCATAATTCTAATGGTGTTACAAAACCTAGTTGTACTTCAATACAACCAGCATTATCCAGCTCCTCTTTTACTATAGCTCTTATTTTATCTAGTACTATTTTTCCTAATGGCATATAGTTATACAAACCACTTCCTTGTTGGTTAATAAATCCAGCTCGTACTAAAAACTGATGTGATGGCAATGTTGCATCGCTTGGTGTCTCTTTTGTTGTTGGTATAAAAGAATTTGAAAATTTCATTATTATATATTCCTAATGTATTGATATTGCATTTTACTATAAAATAGCTTATTAATTATTTTTTAGTATAATAAGAAAAATAAAAAAGGAAAAATAATGGCAACAGCTAGTGCAAGACATATATTAGTTACAGATGAAGTAATGTGTAATGATTTAAAAGAGAAAATTAATAGTGGAGAAACTACATTTGAAAATGCAGCTAAAGAGTATTCTCAATGTCCATCTGGACAAGATGGTGGGGAATTAGGAACTTTCCCAAAAGGTGCGATGGTACCAGAATTTGATGCAGTAGTCTTTAATGATGAAGTTGGTGTAGTTCATGGACCAGTTAAAACTCAATTTGGTTGGCATCTTTTAGAAGTAACTTCAAGAGATAATTAAATAATATAAAGTCACATCAATATGTGACTTTCTTACAAAATAAAAATCACTTACAATATTCAATACAACTAGTATTATTTAAAAAATCAGACATAAAAAAACATCTCAAAAGTTGGCGGCGACCTACGTTTCCACAAGGGGACCCTGCAGTATTATCGGCGATGAGGAGCTTGACTGCCAGGTTCGATATGGGACTGGGTATGAC
>JAYEMI010000057.1:0-9460 GCA_034718015.1 Campylobacterota bacterium
TTTTATATCTATTTAGCTCTTATATTCATTCCCATCGGGGACGATGGGAACGAGTAAAAATAATTTTCTATATACAAATTTAACCTGCTAATACTTGTCTACTAGCTTGTTGTAAAAATAAACTTCTACTCATATTGTGATTTTTTGCAAAATTATCTATCAAATTTAATAAATCAGCTGGCAATGTTATGTTTATTCGTTTACTTTTTTGTCCTTTTTTAGGTTCTATTATTCTATCTTGGTGTTTTAAAGAGACAATAACATAAGACTTAAAAGCATTTTTTAAGTCTTCTATAGCTTCATCTTTAGTATCTCCATCACCAATAATAAAAGGTAAGTCAATATAATAAGCCAATATTCCACCACCTTCATTTTCCTCTAAATCTCTTACTGCTATATCATAATCTAATGATATATAATATTTTAAATCTTTAATCATTTCCATTCTCCTATAGCCTTTAATGCAATATCTATATCACTATATACATTTTGTTTCTTTGTAGCAAAACTACCGAACAATGCTACAGTAACAATTCCATCTGACAAAAGTTCTTTTTTTAACTCTTTTAAATATTCTATAATATTTTCTTTTGTAGCTCTCATAGTTTATAGTCTAGTGAGATGAGTGATTTGTATTTCATGGCTTAAATCTTATCCACAAGTTTTGATAATATCACAAATACACCCATCACTGTAATAAGTAGCATCATATTTTTATTTAAAGCTTTTTGTATGGTTGTTTCTATTTGTTGTGCTTGAAGTTCAAATTTATTTTCAAGCAATGTAAACTTTCCTTCAAGAGCTGTGAATTTTCCCTCAAGAGCTGTGAATTTTCCCTCAAGAGCTGTGAATTTTCCCTCAAGACCTGTAAATTTTCCCTCAAGACCTGTAAATTTTCCCTCAAGGTCAACAACACTTTGTACTACCTCATCTAGCTTTTTATCAAGATGATTTATATGGTTGTATTGTGACTTTAAAAGCAAAGTATTTATATCATCTTGACTTAATCCCTCTCCATTTCCAAACTTCTCTTCTATCTGTTTTACTTTTGGGGTAATCATTTCGATTAACATATCATCTACTTTTGTTTTATCCATTTATTAATCCTTTTGCTTTTGTTGTTTATTTATCATCTATTTTAAACATAATTTTACCACAATCTCTCAACATAATGCAACCCCTCAACTCCTTCATAATCTCTAGCCCTTTCCCTAGCTAATATTCTAGCTTTTAAATGAGTAAATTACTATCTAGTCCAACAATTCACTAGCAATATCAAATTTATTTGCAGTCATAAGATGAACTTTTGGATAAATTTTTTGGATATCTTTTAGTAAGTCAGAGCTTAGTTTCATACCAACTTTTTTCTCCTCATCTTCCCCTATTTTTGCTGCAGCTGTTAGTTTATCTATCCACTCTTGTGGCACAAAGATACCAGGAACATGTGAAGATAAGAACTGAGCTGTTCTAAGTTTTGTTATAGGAAAAACACCCAATATAAGTTGCGATTTAGATCTGTCATCACTAAAACCACTCTTTGCACCATCCATGTAACCTATAAGCTGTTTTGCATTTTTTATATCATACACAGGTTGAGAGATAATCCCTTGTGTTCCATTTTGTATCTTTTTAAACATCTTTTTTTCTAATGATTTCATATTTTTTGCATAAGAGTTTATTACTGAAAATGGATAAATTGTTTTTGGTGCAGTTTTAAATGGTTTACCAGCATAGTCCATACCATTGTTAAATGAAGTTATTATCTCTAAAAGCATATTAGAATTTGCCTCAAATACCCCTTTTGTATGAGGTTGGTCTGACATATGAGCAGGATCCCCTGTAAGAGCAAGTATAGCTCTAACATCAAAATCATTTGCACCTAAAAGATCACTTTGTAGTGCTATTTTATTTCTATCTCTCATACTCATTGTTGCAATTACAGGTTTATTAAACCTTTGTTGGAGTTTTATACTTGCAAATAGTGCATTGTATTTTAGTTTTGCAAGAGGATTATCTGTAGTACTAAAACCATCTACTTTGTCTTGAAGATCAAACTCCTCTATTTTGTCAATAATATTATCAAATATTGGTTCGTGTGATGGTGTAGTTTCAAGAGTGATATATCTATCCTCTTCTAATTTTGCTATAAGTGTATCAAACATCTATATTAAACCTTTGTCTTTATGTTATAACTTATATTATAACATAAAAACCTATGTAAATTATTATCTGCTTTGTGTTCTTCTTGATGAGCTTGATGAATCTCTTCTTGTAGAGTTTCTATTTCCACCACCTCTATTTTGGCTTGGACCACCTCGCCCTCTTCCTCTTGAGTTTTGTGAACCTCTGTTTGAGTTACCACCACCTCTATTTTGACCACCTCTTTGCTTTTGAATTGGTTCAGCTTTTATTGATGGGTCTGGTTTAAATCCCTCTATTATGGTTTTTGGTATTTTGTCTTTTATTAGCTTTTCTATATTAAACAATAACTCCTCTTCATCTATACAAACTAAAGAGATAGCTTCACCATTACTTCCAGCCCTTCCTGTTCTTCCAATTCTGTGTACATAATCTTCAGGTACATTTGGTAGTTCAAAGTTTACAACATGTGGAAGCAGATCTATATCAATTCCCCTTGCAGCTATATCTGTTGCTACTAATACCCTTACTGAGTTATCTTTAAAATCAGCCAATGCTTTTGTTCTTGCACCTTGAGATTTGTTTCCGTGGATTGCAGCTGCAGTTATATGATTTTCATTAAGATGTTGAGATAGTTTATTTGCTCCATGCTTTGTTCTTGTAAAAACTAAAACTTGTTTCCAACTGTTATCATCTATAAGTTTTGTTAAGAGATGCTTTTTCTTTGCTTTATCTACTGGATGGATAGATTGTTTGATCTGTTCAGATGTTTGATTTGTTCTTGCAACTTCAATTAGAGTTGGATTGTCAAGTAAACTATCTGCTAATTTTTTGATATCATTTGAAAATGTTGCAGAAAAAAGTAAATTTTGTCTTTGCTTTGGTAATATTTTTAATACTTTTTTAATATCATGAATAAAACCCATATCAAGCATTCTATCAGCTTCATCAAGGATTAAAAACTCAACTTCACTTAAATCAATTGTTTTTTGTCCAACATGATCAAGTAGTCTTCCTGGAGTAGCAACTACTATATCAACACCTTTTCTAAGTTTTGCTATTTGTGGATTGATTCCAACTCCACCAAATATAACAGCAGATTTAAACGGAAGGTATTTTCCATATGTTACAACACTCTCATCAACTTGTGCTGCTAACTCTCTTGTTGGAGTTAGGATAAGTGCTTTTACTTTTGGCTTTTGATTATCTCTATTTTTATTATCACTTAATATTTGTAATAGTGGAAGTGTGAAACCTGCTGTTTTACCTGTACCTGTTTGAGCTCCTGCTAGGATATCTTTTCTATCTAAAATAACAGGTATTGCTTGTTTTTGAATTGGTGTTGGTGTTGTATATCCTTCATCAGATATAGCTTTTAATAATGATTCGTTTAAACCAAGTTTTGAAAATGACATTGTAATGTACCTTTTGTGTATAAGAGCCTACTTTAAAGTTTGATAACTTTTTCGATCAAGGCTAATGATTGTTTGTTAGTTTTTATTTGTAAAATAAAGAGTCAGTCGTAGACCGAGTACGCTGAAATTGTGGAAGTATAGCATAAATAAATAGAAATTGCTTAAATAAAACAATCAAGCTATTAAAAGCCTGATTATTCATCATCATTTATTTCATATATAAAGCAATATCCTCTTTTAACTTTCTTTTTAAGACTTTGTTTGTTGCATTTTTTGGTAGTTCTTCTATAAAATATATATGTTTTGGAACTTTAAAATTTGCTAGATGCTCTTTTAGATAACTTTTTACATCTTTTTCACTTAATTCTACTTTTATATCCTCTTTTAACTGAATAAAAGCCACTATCTTTTCATCTTTAGTTTCATCTTGAATCCCTACAACTGCAGTTGAATCAACACCATCAAGTTTAAATATAAGCTCCTCTATCTCCCTTGGGTATACATTAACACCTTTTGCAATAATTAGATCTTTTTTTCTATCTACTATATAAATATACCCATCTTCATCTACTTTTGCTAAATCACCAGTCCTTAACCACCCATTTACTATTGTAGAATCTGTTGCTTCTTGATTGTTATAATATCCTTGCATCACACAATCACCTTTTACAATTAACTCCCCTACTTCACCAGCTTTTAGCTCAATCAATTCATCATCAACTATTTTTACTTCATAAGATAAAAGTGGAATACCAACACTTAAAACTTTTTGTTTCTCTAAAGTATTAATTGAAACTGCAGGTGAACATTCACTCAATCCATACCCCTCTAGCATGGTTGCTTTTTTAAACTTCTTTTTAAAATCTATCAAAACTTGCTCACTTAAAGGAGCACCACCACTTACAAAACCTCGAATAGAATTAAACCACATAAAATACCATGGAATTTTTGCTTTATTTAATGCGTTGTATATCTGAGGAGCACCTAAAAAGATTGTTACTCTTTTTAAAAGTACTTGTTTTAAGACATTTGCAAAAGGGAAGATTGATTTTACTATCACCATTGAACAGTTATTAAATATAGGTAAAACAACCATAATTGACAAGGTAAATGAATGAAACATAGGAAGATATACAATAAATCTATCTTTTGATGTTATATTAAACCTTTGTGTTCCACTAATAGAGTTTGATAGTATATTTCTAAAACTAAGCATAGCACCTTTAGGGTGACCTGTAGTTCCTGAAGTATAGATAATAATAGCTGTGTCATCTAAAGATGGTGTATAAATCTCTTTTACAATATTATCTGTTGTGATATATATATCTTCAATATAACTATTTTGATTGTTTTTAATCTTTGGATTATCACTCCAAATTATTTTTTCTATTTTTGTTGTAGTTAACACATCAATTAGCTCTTTAGAAAATGAAGAATTACTCACCAACATTTTAGCATCACAATTATTTAAAATATACTCCAACTCCTCTTTTTTTAAAAAGTTGTTGATAGGTACAGCAATTGCACCTATTTTTGTGATTGCAAATAAAGAGATAACAAAATGTTCACTATTATTTAATACTATTGCTACTTTATCATCTTTTACTATACCACTATTTTGTAAATATGTTGCTAGTTTATCTACCTTTTCTATTAATTCACTATTTGTTAACTTATCTGTCTCTGTATATATAATCTTTTTTTTTGGATTTGTTTTATTATTAGCTTCTAAAATCTCATAAAAATTATTATATTTATATTCTAAACCCATTAAAAATCTACTCTATAAGCTAAAGATACAAGATGTGCTTTTGCATCACTTAAAGTTCCATCTATATATGTTGTACCATCAGGATTTGTATTTGTAACCTCTCTATCATCTTTACTACTATATAAATATCCAAATCCAAATGAGCTACTATCACTTAATGCATAATCAAACCCAAAAGAGTATGTATTTGAGTTATAATCTGGTGATTCAAACGATACTGCATTCTCTGGTATCGCATTTCCATCTATTGAGTATCCAACCATAGCTGTAAACTTTTCTGTACATTGATGAGTGATACCTATTCTATACGCATCTGTATCTTTCCAATCTCTAGGCTTTGGATCATCAAAAGATGATACTAAAGCTGCTGCTATAGAGCTATCATATTGGAAATCTAGATTCTCATAACTAGACCAATATGTTCTATCTACCTCAAGCTCTATATTTGTATCACCAAATTTAAAAGAGTAAGCCAAAGTTAACACAGCAGGCAAAGGTACAGTAACACTAGCACCACCATCATAAACTTTAGTACCACTTACATATAGTTTAGCATTTCCATCTTCATTTAAATCTATATTTGATCTATATGTTAAAGATAAATTTGAAGTATCTGTAGGTTTATATGCTAACGCTAGATTATACCCATACTCTATAGTTTTTCCTTCCATATCTCTAATAGCTGGTTTTCCAGCATCCGTCCCATCACTTTTTACAACACCATCACTGTAAATAGCTCTTAATCCACCACCAACAGATAAGTTGTCTGATATTTTATATGCTACTGTTGGGTTTAATTCTATTATCCTTAAACTAAACTCTTGTGCGTATGCTTTTTGATATGGTGTATCCCATCTTCTAGTAAGTCCACCAGGAATAGTAATAGAAAATCCATATCTTAGGCTATTTCCATAATCTTTTGAAGTTAAAAACAAACTTGGAATTAAAGTATTTTCCTCTTTTGTTTCTCCACTTAATGTTTCGCTTCTGTTATCTGTATATTTCATACTTGGCAAATTTACATTCATAAGACCTATTTCCATCTGATGTATATTTTTATTAAAACTCATATTTGCAGGGTTATAGTATGTAGCATCTGCTCCATTTGAAGCTGCTATATAAGCTCCACTTAAAGCTGTAGATTTAGAACTAGACTCAGGAAGTCTCCAACCACTTGCAAATACCAAACTACTTCCTATAGTTGTTAAAGCTGCTATTTTTATTATATTTTTCATATTAGTCTCCTTGTCTTATAGAATCAAACCATTGTACAGCTGCACCATAGGCAGTAGCACCACAAGAAGAGTGTGTGTAGTTTCCATCTATAGGTGTTAATGTAATATTTTGCGAGCCATAAGCTTCTAAAGATTGTTTAGCTCCTAGACTAAAAGTATAAGGTATCACCTCATCACTTGTACAATGTATAAGATTTATTTTACTATTTGTTTTCCAGTTCACTACATCATTTTCTTCAAATAGTTGTTTTAATTTATGATTTTCATCACTCATATACTCTGTAATAAAACTAGATTTGAATAGTCCAAGAGTTGGTGCATTTAGTGGAAGTTGTAAATTCGTATGAACTGCTGTTATATCATTGGTTCCATCAAATAGAGTATCAAAAACATCTATTTTAGTATCTAAAATCATCTCATCTAAAGTAAGGTTATCACTATAATAGCTATATGAATCAGCAATAAATGCCATAAAAGCAGGTACAGACATATTAGCATCAGTTTGAAGCACTGCATCACCAAAAGTTTTTAACATAGATGGTGCTGCCATTGGTGCTACACCTTTTAAAGTAAAATCATTAGCATAGCTTTTCTCTATCTCTTTAGCTAATGCTAAAGTGTTATACCCACCTTGAGAATAACCTGATAAGAATAGTTGTCCATTATATGGTATACCATTATCATTCATATATTTCATACTTGCTTTTATCATATCTATACTATCGTTTGCAGCTGATTTTTGCATCATATATGGTTTTCTTGTACTATTTGAATCACCATATCCAATATAGTCAGGTAAGATAGCTGCAAATCCAGCATATCCTGTCATAGATACAGCTAGTGAATGATCTGGCATACCATTTGAAACTTCTACATTAGATGGTGCTTCTGCATCTGTAAAAATAGTACCATGGTTATCACAAATCATTGATATTGAAAAAGGATCTTCCCCTTGTGAAACTCTATATGCATTATAAGCATCGCTAGCAGTAGGTATAACTAAAAGTCCAGATGCTGTTATCTTTTCATCGTTTTGTCCATTAGTATTATATTTGATTTTAACTGCTTTATAACCAAATGCATTAGTAGCATTTGCATCCATTGTTGATTTTACAATATTTAGCATCATTGAAGAATTTATATCTTCTATAACCTCTGCACTTATCAAGTTGTTACCAACTATATTTTCACCACTATTATCTATCTCATTGCAACCATTTAGCAAAAAAATAGTTGAGGCTAATGCTAACCCTGTTAAACTATATTTTATTTTTTTTATCATACTCTATCCTAATTTTAAATTTTGATTAGTAATGATAACTTAAAATTATAAAATTAAATACGGCTATTTAAGATTTTTGAGTTATATATAGATATATGTTACTAAAATACAAAACTCTAACTTATGAATATAGTTTATATTCTATTGTCAATGATAGTTCAAGATTATCAACAAACACACCTTGAGGTGGTGCTAATGGAAATGTTTTTTCTATAACCTCTTTTATTGATTTTTTAAATACCCTTTTACCCTCAACTATCTTAAAATCAACTAATTCTCCATGAGATGATATTGTAAATTGTACTTTTACACTACCCTCTATACCTCTTCTTATTGCAATTTTTGGGTATTTTTTATTTTGTGATATCATTTTTTTTATTTGACTGTAATAATCATCTATTTTTTCTTGTTTATTATTTTCATCATCATTTTGTTTATTTTCATTTTTTACTATTTTGTTTTGTTTTGTTTGTTGTTTTACTTTTTTTTGAACTGTTTTTTTTATTTCAACTTCTTTTTTCTTTATTATTTTTTTTACTTTTGGAAGCTTTTTTTTAACTATCTCTTTTTTAGGTTTTTTTACAGTTTCTACTAGTTCTTTTGGTTTTTCTACTTGCTTCTTTTCTACTTTTTTTATAGGTTTTTTTACAGTTTCTACTAGCTCTTTTATAGTCTCTTTCTCTTTTGAAACTACTGTAAACTTTACATTGTCAACACTTTGTTTTGCATTTTTATTTAACACAACAGGTTCTTCATATGTATATAAAAAAGCACCAAACAATGTAGTATATAAAAGTGCGGTTGCTATAAAAGTAGTAAAATATCTATTCATATTTTGTAATTATTCCTAAATTTTTGTAACTCTTATCTTTTAAAATATCTATTATATAAATAAAATTCTCAAACTTTGCATTTTTATCACAATTTAAACTTATACTTGTATTGGTTTTGTATGCTTTTAGACTATTTTCTATATCTTCTTTTTTAGTTTTGATATCATTAAAAAATATCTCACCATTTGGTTTGATAGTTATCGTTAGCTCTTTATTTTTAAGCAACTTAACACTACTTTTTGCCTCTGTTAAATCAACTGGTATGATACCTTTTGCTACAAATGTAGCAGTTGTGAGAACTATCACTAAAAGTACAAGCATAATATCTATAAATGGAACAACATTTATAGAATCAAATTTTTTAAGCTGCACTTTTTTCCTTTTGATTTATATCCCATAGAGTTAATTTTACCTCTATTTTTCTTGCTAAATGATTATAAAATATCATTGATGGAATTGCTACAATTAGACCCATAGCAGTTGCTTTTAAAGCAAGTCCCAAAGAACTCATAATAATTTTTACATCAATATTTCCACTCTCTCCCATAGCAAGAAAAGTGATAATAATACCAAACACTGTACCTAATAAACCAATATAAACAGAGTTTGAAGCAAATGAAGAGATTATAGATATGTTGTTTGTTAAGTCTATCTCTAGTTTCTCTTTCATATTGTATTGCTTAATATCAATTTGTCTAAAAAAAATAAGTCTCTCAAAATAAAACCAAACAGATAAAAAACTCATCAAGCCTAATACCCCAATAATACCATAATCAACAACTTCT
>JAYEMI010000058.1:0-64139 GCA_034718015.1 Campylobacterota bacterium
TTATCGCCTACTTTTACAATGCTATGATATTTTTGATCAAATTTTAAAACTAATTTTCTTGTTTGGATACTTTGAACTTTAAAGGCTGTTTTTATCATCTGACCACTTACAACATCACCACTCTCTAGCTCTTTAGATACAACAATAGCATCAAATGGTGCTTTTAAAATTGTTTTTTCTAATAGTGCCTTTTGATACAATACTTGTGCTTTTGCACTTTCATACTTTTGGGAATAACTATCAAATTTTGCTTCATCAATTATATTTTTTATCTTAACTTGTCTATCAAAATCTTTTTTTGCAAATTTCAATGTAGTGTTATGAACTTTCAATAATGCTTTTAAGTCATCAGCTTTTAATGTAGCTAAAATATCACCTTTTTTTACAACTACTCCAATATCTACAGAAACTTCATCAACTATACCACTACTACTAAATGCAACATTTGCGCTATTTTTTGCTTCTACATCAAATGTAGCATAGATACTTTGTGCGTATAAATTTCCAATCAATAACAAACCAATTAATACTTTTTTGCCTGCAAACAGGATTCCACTTTGTTTCATCATTTTATATACTCCCATAAATTTTTACCACTATGATAAATGATATTTGCTTTTTTTATCTCCAAGTCATATTCGGCTTTTTTTAATTGACTTGAAGCATTGTATTTTTCACTTAATGCCTCAAGGTATGCAATATTATCAACTAGTCCATTTTGATATTTACTTTGTATTGTTTCATATGTTGAATTTGCAGCTTTTAAACTAGCAAGTGCTGAAGCAATCTTTAACTTAGCTATTTCATAAGCTTTAATTGAAAGCTTTAAATCCACACTCGCTTTATTCTTTTCGTATTCATACTTAGATTTCAATGATTGGTACTGTTTATAAATACTTTGATATTCACTTGATATTTTCCCAAAATCATATAAATTCCATGAAAAATTTAATTTAAATATATTTTGATTCTCTAAATTGTTATTATAAGTAGTATTGTCATAATCTAGTTGATAATTGTAATAAGTATTATCTAAACTTATTATTGGATGGTTTTTACTTTTGATAGCTTTTGCACTTTTTAAGATACTATCCATACTAAACTCTAAAGCTTTTATATCTGCTCTTAAATTATTTGTTTGTACAACTGGTTCATCTATGGTTGAACCAGTTGTAATTGTTATCTCTTTTTCTGTAAGATATTGCAAATTATGTAAAATTGTTTGAATACTTAATTCTGTTTCATGAAGTATTACATTTGCTGTTTGAACTCTTGAGATAATTTTATCCACTTCATCACTGGTTGTTATTCCTGCTTTTAAAAATCTTTTTAGTCTATCATATTGTGCATTTAATTGCTCTATCTCTTTTTGTTTTGCTTTTTTTTGTGATAACAATGATTGGTAGCTAAAATAATGATTTATCACCTGCAATGCTATATTGTTTTTTGTTGAGTTTAAATTTTCTTTTGTACTTTTAATTGTAGATTCATAAGAGTTGTAAAGTAAACCTTTAGCTCCACCATCATATAAAGTATAGTTAATATTTGCATAGCTTATTAATGAACTCTTAGGTGTTGATATAGTTTCATTATCTGTATTACTATATGTAGTACCTATTGTTATGTTTGGTAAATAGCTATTTTGTATACTTTTATATTTATTTTGAGATATCTCTATATTATATTTTACTGAGTTTATAAGTTGGTTTTGCATTGAATAATTTATAAGTTCATTTAAATTTTCACTATGCAAGTATAATGAGGAGAGAATTATTAAAGATAGTTTTTTCATATTTCAACCTTTTTCAACCGAACGGTTAGTTAATATTTAAGTGATTTTAATATATTTTTGTTTATACTTTTATTAACCGAACGGTTAGTTGATGAAACTATTTAGATGATTTTAGGATAAAAATGACAAAAGATAATATATTGAAAATAGCTACACAAGAGTTCTCGCGCCTTGGATATGATGGGGTTAGTATGAATAACTTGGCTTCAGAGTTAAAATTAAATAAAGCAACTATTTATTATCACTTTAAAGATAAAAAAAGTTTATATCAAGAGGTTATAAAATCTACTATTAAACATAATCAAACAAGTGCTGAAAATCTATTAATAACAGATATCGATATAAAGGATAAGTTTCAACAGTATATAAAGATATTAGTAGAAAAATTCCAAAAAAATCCTCAAATAGTATCAATAGTTTTAAGAGAGATGGCAAACTTAGGTAGAAATATAGAAAATGCAATAGAGGAAGATATAGAAAAAGAGATGATACCACTTGTAGAGATCCTTAATCAACTTGATTTAAAAGAAAAATACAAGGATATGGATTTTCATTTAATAAAGTCTCTTGTTATGGGAACTACTCTATCTTATTATTCGATTCAGATATCAAATATAGAATTAAACGGATTAAAGGAACTAAATAAAGATTCAGATAAAATTTTTGATTATATCAGTGAATTTATATCAAATATTTTACTTGATGCACTTTGTAGAAACTAAAAAATAGACAAGAATAACTTTTGCAAAATTTTATTGATTAATTTTATACCATCTTATAAGAACTTTTTTGATAAAATCCACCATTATGAGAAAAGAAAATATTATACTAATTGGTTTTATGGGTGTTGGAAAAGGTACTGTAGCTCGTGCTTTAGTTAAGGCAACAGATTATTTCGCAGTTGATACTGATGATTTAATAGAGAGTATGGAAAATTTAAAAATCAAAAAAATTTTTGAACAAAAAGGTGAACCATACTTTAGAGCTCTAGAAGAAAGATGTGCTCTATGGTGTCAAAATAATTTAACAGGTACAATAATATCAACAGGTGGTGGGTTTTATAAGCAATCCAATATTAAAGATATTGGTAAAATTATATATTTAGAGTCAACTTTTGATAAAATTTTAGAAGGTTTGCATAATGCACCTAATTCTAAAAAGAAACTAAAAAAAAGACCATTACTAAATGATTTGACAGAAGCTAGAAAAATCTACAATCAAAGAGTCCAAGAGTATAAGAGTGTAGCAGATATAACAATAAATGTAGAAGATTGGGATGAAAATATAGCTGTGGAAAATATTTTAAAAGCATTAGATAAATAAGGACTAAACTTGAAAATAATAAATACAAAAGATAAAAACTTTGATGATGAATTTAAAGAGATATTGGGTCGAGCTAAGGTCGATATAAAAAAAGTATCTTCTATAGTAAATGGAATTATTGATGAGATAGTTGAAAATGGGAATAAAGCTGTAAAAGAGCATATTACAAAATTTGACAATTGGTCACCAGTAGAAGATAATGATTTATTTGTAGATACAAAAGATATGGAAAGTGCTTACAATAACATAGATGAAAAATTAAAAGAATCACTTCACTTAGCATATGATAGAATAAAAACATATCATGAAAAACAGCTACCAAAATCTTGGATAGATTTTGAAGACAATGGTACAATTTTAGGTCAAAAAGTAACAGCAGTTGATAGAGCAGGGCTTTATATCCCTGGTGGAAAAGCTGCTTATCCATCGTCTTTACTTATGAATGCAATTCCAGCAATCGTAGCTGGTGTTGAAGAGATAGTAGTATGTACACCAACACCTGATAATGAACCAAATGAATTACTTTTGGCAGCTTGTCACCTTTGTGGTATAAAAACAGTTATGAAAGTTGGGGGAGCAAGTGCAATTGCTGCTATGGCTTATGGAACTGAGTCACTAAAAAAAGTTGATGTTATTACTGGACCTGGAAATATTTTTGTTGCAACTGCAAAAAAACTTGTATTTGGTGAAGTAAATATAGATATGATAGCAGGTCCAAGTGAGATAGGAATTTTAGCAGATGAGACTGCAAAACCAAAATATTTAGCAATTGATCTACTCTCCCAAGCAGAGCATGATGAGATGGCAAGCTCAATACTCATTACTACAGATGAATCTATAGCAAATCAAACAAGTGATGAGGTTGATAACTATTTAAAAGTTTTAAGTAGAACAGAAATAGCAAAAAAATCAATAGATGAGAGAGGTTGTATTATAGTTGCTAATACAATGGATGAAGCAATTGATCTTATGAATGAGATTGCACCTGAGCACTTAGAGGTGATGACGAATAATCCATTTGATCTTTTAGCAAAAATAAAACATGCAGGGGCAATTTTCTTAGGTGAAAATACACCTGAACCTATTGGGGATTATGTAGCAGGTCCAAATCATACACTTCCAACAGGAGGAACTGCTAAGTTTTACAGCCCTTTAAATGTTGAGAATTTTATGAAAAAAAGTTCAATTATAAGTTTTTCGCAAGATGCTATAAATAGTATAGGTGAGCAATGTGCCTTATTGGCTGATACTGAAGGTCTTACAGCACATGCTGAATCTGTAAGAGTAAGAATAAAAAAATAATATAAATATAAAAGGAGATAAAATGAGTAATTATGAAGCGCTATTTGAAGATGAGGATAATGTATTTGGAGGAAGTCCAAAGTCTAAGTTTTGGGATATTTTAAATACTGCAAGTGATGAGTTAGTAAAAGATCAAATGGATCAATTTTTCGAAAAGTTCACAGTAATGGAAACGCTATTGATGAAAGAGCATGGTGAACAAGGACTTGATAAGCTAATACAAGATTATTCATTTGAAAACTCAAGTGAATTAGAGTTTAATAAAAAAAGTACATATATAGAGCTAGCAGGTGAAATTGTTTGTAGGTTAGATAGTTAATAATTATTATGGAAGAGCTAACTCAAGTAAAGCAACAGATAATAGAGTTTGTAAAAGATTGTAATGATTCAAGAAGTTTAGAGCTATTTGACCTATTATCGGAGGGTAAAATGCTTCGATCTAAATTAATTTTGAAAATTGCAGGTGTATCAGAAGTAAGTATAAAACTTTGTGCAATAGTTGAGATGATTCAATCAGCTTCTCTTTTGCATGATGATGTAATAGATGAAGCAGATACAAGAAGAGGAAAACCATCAATAAATGCATTGTTTGACAATAAAACTTCAATTATGTTTGGAGATATTTTATATTCAAAAGCATTTACGGAACTCACAACAATGGACAAAGAGATCGCTTATATAATAGCATCATCCGTAACAAAACTTAGTATTGGTGAGTTGCATGATGTAGAGATGGCAAATAGTTTTAATAGATCATATGATAAGTATTTTAATATGATTTATAATAAAACTGCATCTTTAATTGAAGCTAGTGCTGCAAGTGCAGCGATAATAGCTTCTAAAGATAAAGATGCTTTTGCTTTATATGGAAAAAATTTAGGGCTTGCTTTTCAGATGATTGATGATATTTTAGATATTACTCAAGATAGTGATACTTTGGGAAAACCAGCTATGCTTGATTTTGTTGAAGGGAAAGTGACTATTCCGTATTTACTTTTGCATGACAGAATTGAGGATAAACAAAAACTAAAGTCATTATATAAAAAAGAATTAAATAGTGATGAGCAAGCTTGGATTAAAGATGAGATGATAAAGCATAATGTTTTAATTGATAGTATATCTCAAGCACAAACATTAGGACTTGAAGCTGTTGAAGCTATTAAAGATGATGAAAATGAAGATTTAAAAAGCATAATGAATCAGATGATAAATAGGAACTTTTAGTATATGCAAAAGTAAAGAGAATAAAAAAAGGTCACTTTTTAAAAGTGACCTTTTTTTATTAGTAAACTTGGTTAGGCAAAATTACCTAAACTCATAAGTCTTGCATATCGATCTTCATCTCTTTGCTCTTTAGATATTTGTTTTAATTCATTAACACTATCTATAAAATAATTTCCTAGGGCTTGTACAGCATTGTCTCTATCTCTATGAGCTCCTATTAATGGTTCATTTATTACATCATCTATTAGATTGTATTCTTTTAAATCAGTTGAAGTTATTTTAAGAGCTTTTGTTGCAGTTTCAACCATAGCTTGATCCTTCCATAAAATACTCGCACAACCTTCAGGTGAAATAACACTATAAACACTGTATCTCATCATTGCTAATTTATCACCAATAGATATAGCTAAAGCACCACCAGATCCACCTTCTCCTATAACTACAGATACTATAATAGTATCAAGGTCACTTAGTTCAAAAAGGTTTCTGGCAATTGCCTCACTTTGACTTCTCTCTTCAGCTCCAATACCAGGGTAAGCACCTGGAGTATCAACTAAAAATAGAATAGGAATTTGAAATTTTTCAGCTAATTTAGCTGCTCTTAAAGCTTTTCTATAACCTTCAGGATTTGGCATTCCAAAATTTCTTTTGATTTTATTTTTAACGCCTCTACCTTTTTGTTCACCGATAACTACACATTTTTGATCACCTATATAACCTAAATAACAAACAATAGCTTGATCATCAGCTAAATGTCTATCTCCGTGTATCTCATAAGAGTCTGTCATTAAACCTCTTATATAATCTAAAGCATATGGTCTATCAGGGTGTCTTGCTAATTTTAACTTTTGAAAATCAGTTAAATTAGAGTATGTTTTTTCAACTTCTGTTGATAACTTTTTTTCTAAAATAGAAACTGCATATTCGTCAGCTTTTGTCTTAGCAACAATAATCTCATCTTCAATTTTTTTTAAACCTTCTTCGAAATCTAAATATGTTGCCATAAATTAATACCTACTTTTTATACTTTTTCATAATAATAACGCCATTTGTTCCACCAAAACCAAAAGAGTTACTCATAACAATATCTAATTGCGCTTCTCTTGCTGTATTTGGTACATAATCTAAATCACAATTTTCATCAGATTCTATCTGGTTTATTGTTGGCGGTATGATTCCATTTTGCATAGCTTTTATTGATATAATAGCCTCTAAAGCTCCAGCAGCCCCCAAACAGTGTCCAATTTGACCTTTAGTTGAAGTTACAGGAGGAATATCTTGCTTACCTTCAAATAATGATTTTAGTGCAGCTGTTTCATTTTTGTCATTTACAGGAGTACTTGTTCCGTGTGCATTTACATAATCAACTTTTAATTCACCACCATTATTTTTTAAAGCCATATTATATGCGGCTTTCATAGCTCTTAATGGACCATCTTGTGTAGGAGTTGTAATATGATTTGCATCACCACTCTCACCAAATCCTAAAACTTCAGCATAAATATTTGCACCTCTTGCTTGTGCAGATTCAAGAGTCTCTAATACTAAAGCTCCAGCACCTTCACCCATTACAAAACCATCTCTATTTTTATCAAAAGGTCTTGAAGCTGTTTTTGGATCATCATTTCTAGTACTAAGTGCTTTCATAGAAGCAAAACCACCAACTCCTGCTCCACATACTGCTGATTCAGCTCCAATAACAAGCATTTTTGACGCACCACCCATAGCAATAGTTTTAACTGCTTCACCAATTGCATGAGTTCCTGCTGCACAAGCAGTTACTACTGAAAGATTTGGACCTTTTAGGTTGTGTTGAATAGATATGAAACCACCGAGCATATTAACTAAAGAGGAAGGGATAAAAAATGGAGATATTTTAGAAGGTCCTCTTCCATTGCAAACAATAGAGTTTTTTTCAATATTAGGTAATCCACCAATACCTGAAGCAGAAACAATACCAAAATCATCAGCGATTGTATTATCAACTTTATTATCTGTTACAATTTTAGCATCTATCATAGCTTCTTGTGCTGCATGTATACCTAATTGAATAAATCTATCTGCTTTTTTAGCCTCTTTCTTACCTAAAATAGCTGTAGGATCAAACTCTTTTACCTCTCCTGCAATTTGTGCTGAAAATTGTGAAGCATCAAATAGAGTAATAGTATCTATTCCTGTTTTACCCTCAACTATAGCATTAAAAGATTCTTCTACATTGTGTCCAAGTGAATTTATCATCCCTATACCAGTTACTACAATTTTTTGCATATTTATTTTCTCCATTTTCTAAATTAATATTATAATATTTAAAATAAAATTTATTTAAGTAAATTCTATTTTAAATATTAGACAAGGATAGACTGAACTCTATCCTTTAATTTAAAGATTATTTGCTATCTTCTATATATTTTATTGCATCTGCAACAGTTAATATACCTTCAGCATCTTCATCTGGAATCTCAATATCAAATTCCTCTTCAAGAGCCATAACTAATTCAACTACATCAAGTGAATCTGCACCTAAATCCTCAATAAATTTTGAATCTTCTTTTACTTCTTCTGCATTACAGTCTAATTGTTCAACAACTACTGCTTTTACTTTTTCTAACATTTTAGCTTCCTTTTTTATTAAATTTCGGCTTATTGTATCATATTTTATTTGAAAATTAGTTTTAATTCTTTTTGATAATTTATTTAATGAAAAAATAAATATAGAAAAATATAATATTTGTAATAGTTGAAGCAATAATTAGCTATAATCGCGAAAATTTAATAAAAAAGAGAAAAAATGAGAGAAATAAGAAATATTGCCGTTATCGCGCACGTTGACCACGGTAAAACTACACTTGTTGATGAGTTATTAAAACAATCAGGAACATTTGGTGAAAGAGATGAAACTGAAGATAGAATGATGGATAGTAATGATATCGAAAAAGAGAGAGGGATTACAATCCTTGCTAAAAATACTGCTATTGATTATAAAGATGTAAGAATCAATATTATAGATACTCCGGGCCATGCTGACTTTGGTGGAGAGGTTGAGCGAGTTTTAAAAATGGTTGATAGTGTATTGTTACTTGTTGATGCACAAGAGGGTGTTATGCCACAAACTAAGTTTGTTGTTAAAAAAGCTTTAGAGATTGGACATAGACCAATTGTTGTTGTAAATAAGATTGATAAACCTGCTGGTGAACCGGATAGAGTTGTTGATGAAGTATTTGACCTATTTGACCAAATGGGTGCAACAGAAGAGCAACTTGAATTTCCAGTTATTTATGCTGCAGCAAAAAATGGTATCTCTAAATTAGCTTTAGATGATGATAGTGAGACAATGATCCCTTTACTTGATATGATTTTAGAAGAGGTTCCTGCTCCAACAGGTTCTGATGATAATGGTCTTCAGCTTCAAGTGTTTACACTTGGATATGATAACTTTATTGGTAAAATTGGAATCGCTAGAATATTTAATGGTACAATTTCAATGGGTGAGAGTGTAACTTTAGTAAAAGCTGATGGTGAAAAAGTAAATGGTAGAATATCTAAGCTTATCGGGTTTAAAGGTTTAGAGAAAATGGATATTGATAAAGCTGGTCATGGTGATATTGTTGCTATTGCTGGTTTTGAGACAGTTGATGTGGGAGATTCTTTATGTGATCCTAAAAACCCAATGCCACTTGATCCTTTACATATTGAAGAGCCAACATTATCTGTTACATTTGCAGTAAATAACTCTCCATTAGCTGGAACAGAGGGTAAATTTGTAACTTCTAACAAAATTCAAGAGAGACTTGATTCTGAGATGAATACAAATATTGCTATGCAATATGAATCAAAAGGTGAAGCAGCATTTGAAGTGCGAGGAAGAGGTGAATTACAGATCACAATTCTTGCTGAGAATATGAGAAGAGAAGGTTTTGAGTTTTCTATATCTAGACCAGAAGTTATTGTTAAAGAGATTGATGGTGTTAAGTGTGAGCCATTTGAGCATTTAGTTTGTGATGTTCCTGATGAATTTTCTGGTTCTGTAATCGAAACTTTAGGTAAAAGAAAAGCTGTAATGTCAAATATGACACCAATGGGTGATGGTCAAACTAGAATAGAGTTTGAAATACCTGCAAGAGGATTAATCGGTTATAGAGGTCAATTCTTAACTGATACAAAAGGTGAGGGTGTTATGAATCACTCATTTTTAGAGTTTAGAGCATATTCAGGTTCAGTTACATCTAGAATGAATGGTGCTTTAGTATCTATGGAGGCTGGTGAAGCTGTTGCATACTCAATCTTTAATCTTCAAGATAGAGGTATTATGTTTGTATCTCCGCAAGATAAAGTTTATGGTGGTATGGTTATTGGTGAGCATGCAAGAGCAAATGACCTTGATGTTAATCCTGTAAAAGCTAAACAACAATCAAATGTTAGATCTTCAGGGGCTGATGAAGCTATTAAAATTATTCCAGCACGTGATATGTCTTTAGAGCATGCTTTAGAGTGGATTGAAGATGATGAGCTTGTTGAAGTTACTCCTATTTCTGTTAGAATTAGAAAAAGAGAGCTTGATCCTTCAAAAAGACGAAGATTAGAAAAAATCAAGAAAGATTTAAAATAAAATTATCTTCTAACTCAATATGCCCTTGTGGAAGTGGCAACAAATATAAAAAATGTTGCCAACCTTACCACAAAGGGATATTTCCTAAAACTGCTTTACAACTTATGCGTTCTAGATATTGTGCATTTTCAATAAAAAACTATAGATATATAATAAAAACTACACACAGTGAAAATCAAGATTTTACAAACAATATTGAAAAGTGGCAACAAGATATTTTAGAGTTTTGTAACTCAAGTGATTTTAGAGGATTGGAAATTTTAGAATTTTTAGATGGGGTAGATGAATCATTTGTAACATTTAAAGCAAATATATATTGTAAAAATAAAAATAACTCATTTATTGAAAAAAGCAAGTTTTTAAAAGTGAATAATATTTGGCTTTATCATAGAGGAATATTTATAAAATAAAATAATTACGATAAAAACTGTTTTATTTTATAGTGAGAGTCAAGTTGTTCTTTTATATCATCTCTATGAGTTTTAAAAAAATGTATATTTTTATATAATAATTCTGATAGTTGTATCATATCATTACTATTAAGATCAAAGTTTTCTATTTTATTTGTAATAAGATTTTCTTCTACCCAGTTTGAAAGCAACGCAGCTTTGTTACTTTCATTTTCTATTAAATCTATAGAGGATAATCTATGAAGAGATTTTAAAGACCAGTTTCGTCTTTCCATGCTTCAATTAGTCCTTTAACAACTTTTTTAACTTGCTCTACAGAGTTAATATTATTATCTACACCTGCACTGAATAACGTTTCTATTTGATACAGATATAGTCCATCTAGATAGTAAGCTACATCTCCACCATCAAAGTCAAGTATATTTCTTAATTCATCAAAAATTGCAATTGATCTATTTATGTATTCAAATTTTTCCTCTATATTATCTGCTTCTATAGCATCTATAACAAATGATAAATATTTTAATAAACCTTCATAAAGCTTTAATATTAACATATATGGATCGTCAGTAGTTGCTGCTTGTTGATTATATATCTCTAATCCCATTTATATCTCCAATGATTTTGAGTTATTATATGATATTAATACTTAAATTATATTAAGTATTAATATCTTTAAAAGTTAAATTAATCGGATGTTGATTCAGCCATCATCTGTTTAAGTCCACTAAAAGATGCTTCCATTTGTGCAATTATTGAACCATATTCAATAAATTGGCTTTGCATCAAGCTATATTTCGTATCTAAATCTTCTATAGCAGCTTCTTGCTCCTCTTCTAGATTAGTTTTTCTCTCAGTCATACTGTCAATATATGAACTTAACATACCATCTGATAAACTTAACTCACTTATATAACCATTTAGTTTAGTACCTAATCCTTCATTTTCTGCAACACCAATAAACATATTCTTTATATCATCAAAATTTTCATTTAACGCTTTTCCGAGTTTAGTTTCGTCAATAAGTAAATATCCATCACTATCAAACTCCATACCATATGAAAATACATTGAACTCATTATTTGTAACATTAGAATGGTCATATAGTGTGTCACCATTTTCATCAACTTTAGTTCCCCATGTTATGTTATTTGAAGTCGCACCATAGTTATCAAAAAACATACTTTTTAAATTATCTAGCATACTTCTTAAGCTACTCTTGTCTTCTATAGGGCTATCTTCTGAATATATCTCTTCATTTATCATCATTGTTAATTCATTATAGGATGTTGCCATCTCTTGAATTGCAGGTACAACATAGCTACTATCTTTTTGTATTGATATAGTAGAATTACCAGTATCAGTAGCTGTTATCTTAAGATTTCCATCTACTGTTACACTGTTTGAGGATACATCATAAAAAATACCATCAATAGTTGCTTCTAAATTTCTAGCAGTTTGAACATGATTAGTTGAGTTATCCGTTCCAAATTCATCTAATGCGTATCCTAAGTCATCCGCAGCAGTACCTTTTATAACTAATGCATTATCTACACCTGTTTCTGTACTTTTTATAACAAGTCTATATGAATCAGTCCCAACTTCTTCTATAGATGCAGATATTCCTTCAGTACCATCCAAATTATTTGCTAATTCAGTAAGTGACATAGTAGATGTATCAAAATGTTTATCAGTACCATCAACGGTTACAGTTAAAGTTCCAATATCTAGAGGATCGGTTTCATCCTTTTGGGCTTTAGTATATGAGTTTGATTGAAATACATCTTTTTCTGCCATAAAATCAACAGTCACACTTAGTGTTCCCTCATCTAAGCTTCCTAAATCAACTGCGTCAAATATTGCTGAAGAACCAGTAGTAGATGCACTTATTTGATTAAATGCATTACTTCCAGAGTTGTATAAATCAAAAACACTTATGGAGTTTAATAGAGCATCGAATTTTTCGGCTATTTCAACCATTTTTTCTTCTTCTTTACCTATATCTTCTATACTTGTTTCAATAGGTTTTACGGTTGCTTTTTCTTCAGCTTCTCTAAGCTTTGTAATCAAGTCACCATTTAATGCAGCTGCTCCACCTGAGCTAAAGCTACCCACCATACTATAATCAGCCATAATATCCTCCTATTTAAGAATTTAGTTTAGTTCTTTAAACCTAAAATCGTTGCTAACATCTCATCAACGACTGTGATCATTTTTGCATTTGCTTCATATGCAGCTTGATATTTTATCAACTCAATCATCTCTTCATCTTTATCAACTTTTGTTAATTTGTCATAGTTGTGTTGTAGTGACTCAGTAACTGCAGATTGGGACTCATTTCTAAATCTTATATTTTCTCTATCATCTGCAATATTTATTCTAAGTTCTTGATAAAAAGAGTAAAATGATGTTAGGTTTTCACCCGTACCATCAAAATCAATATTTTCTTTCCATTGTAAATCAGCTAAGTAATCTAACTTATTTTGATCTAAAGTATTTACCATACTATTATTAAAAGCCAATGAACTAATAGAAGAACCTGTAAATAAACCAATCTCTATTTTTTTATCATAATCATCACTATATGTTATTTTATCTAACCCATATACATATGTTCCATCATCTTTTTCAATATATCCAGATGATAAATCAGATAACGCATAAGCAAATTGATCTAGTCTTTCTTTGTATTCTGCAAATAAATTATTACCAGAATCTGTTTTTAGATTATCGATCATTGATTTTAATCTACCACTTTCTATTGGTATCTCTGCTTCATATATCTCAAGATGGATATCATCAATTGCATCTTTGCTTATAAGTTCATTTTTTTGTATAGGTGTTCTTTGTGTGTAAACTTCAGCCGTTGTAGGGTTTCCATCGTCATCTACTGTATACCCAGCATCTTTGTCATTTACTGTAATTTCTCCTGTAAATGCACCTGTTTCACCTTTTGTGTTTGATTCTACAACCAAATAGTACTCTGCATTTGTTGGTTGTCTTAAAACTTTATTTCCATTATTATCAAATGTATATGAACCATTATATGCAGTAATGTGTTTTGACATCTCTGGGTCTTCATTTATTTTAAATGTCAATGCTTGCACTATATTTGTTGCATCAACAGTTAAGTCTGTATCGCCAACGCCATCTGCATTAGTGTCAATGGCATTGCTTAGAACCTCTCCAACTGTTAATGTTACTGAAAGTTCATTGTTTAATGTATATGTAACACTATCAGCAATACCTTTTGTTGTCTCATAGCTAGTTATAAAAGTGATACCTTCGCTTGATGTTTCTGCTATAATAGGTACATCACCCTCTGTGTCTTCATAAATAATCTGTAAAGCACCGGCAGCAGATTTAACAATGTCATTTATCTCTCTATCAGGATAAACTGTGTTCCAATTTGCTATAACAGCCGCTTTATCTGCAACAATTCTTTCAACTGTTTGATCTGCAGTATCTCCTGAAATTGAACCAGCTACAAAAGTACCAAGAAAGTTAACTTGTCCTGTTGCATTTCCAATTACATTTATTAATTGCTCCTCTTGATCTTGATCATCACTATCCCAAGTTCCAGCAGCAGGATCCACAATAGAACTTATATAGCCTGATTGAGTTGGATCAGTGTATACATCTCTTTGTGCTTGGTAATCTTCTACTACTTGAAGATCTCTTACATTATTATCATGTCTAACAGCTACAACACCACCAATTGAAAGAGTATAGCTATCTTCTCTTGAAATATCTACATCAATATATTCTGATAACTCTTTTTCAAGTGCATCTCTTTTGTCAAGTAAATCGTGTTGAACAATTGTAGAGTTGGCTATATCAAAACTAATATCACCAATATCTGAAAGTAAACCATTTATTTCTGAAACAGTATCTTTTGCATTTCCAAGTGTTGTTGCTTCTCTTTGTTCAATTTCACTATAGAGAGTTTTAAGAGTATCTATTAATGTATTAGCATTATTTTTAATATCATTTTTATATATCTCATTATTTGGACTTGTTCTTAAGTTTTCAACAGAAGTGAAGTATCTATTTAAGTCTGCAGAGAGTCCACTATCATCAGTTTCATAAAATATAGACTCTATATCTTCCAGCATGATATTAAGTTCATCTAAAGCAGAATTTTTACTCTCTTCAGTGATTAGGTTTTGATACATATAAACACTAGTATTTCTAGTTACATCTTGAACAACGGCACCACGACCTGTTTCTCTAGTATCATTAATTGCAAGTTCGCCTACATTAACATCTCGTTTTTTGTAGCCATTAGTACCTTCATTTGCAATGTTATTCATTACATTTTCAACTTGTACTTGTGATACTTTTAGTCCAGATTGTGCTACATTTAATGAATTAAACATTTTTCTCCCCTATTTATTAAGTTTATTTTAGTCTTACATTTCTTATATTTAGATTAAAAAGGCCATATAATTTCTAGTATTTTGGTTCCCCAAGGTTTTGATAGTGCATCCATCTCTTCGCCATCTTTTTCATATAATATCTTAAGATTTGCTAATTGATATGAGTAAACAGTATTGTCTGGACTTATATCATACGGTCTAATTACTCCACTTATTTTTATATTTTGCTTTTGGTTATTTATTAGCATCTCTTTGGTCCCTTTTATAAAATAGTTTCCATTTTGATACGTTTGTTCAATAATTGCTGATATAGTAGTTGTAAACTCTTCATCTGCAGCACTTTTTGCATTACCACTAAATGAACCAGTTGAAGTTGTAGAGAACCCAATACCTGTTGCACTGTTAAGTTTATTTGCTGTGTTAGTAGTTGCGCCACCTGCTACAGACGGTGCAAATATTCCACCACCCAAAGAACTAGAGGTTGTTTTAGAAGTAGTCCTTGAGTTTGCTGAATCATTAGTTAGGGTTTCTTCTATAAGTATTTGAATTATATCTCCAACTTGAAGATCCTTTTTATCTGAAAATAGCGATGCACCTTTTCTTGAATAAAGTGTCCCTCTTTTTTTTTGTACTTGAACTATTTTTTTAGGAATCTGCATCTCAGGTTTTTTATTAATATCTATATCGTTTTGTTTTTTACCACAACCAATAAAAGTAATTAAAACTATTATAGTCAATACTATTTTATTTTTCATATTTGTTCTCCACAATAGTTTTTAAATCTATGGCTATTTTAATATTTTTTGAAGTACTTTTAATAAGAGCACTCACTCCGTATCTAATCATTAAAGGCTCGATATTACTATTATAATCACAAATAAGCATTAATCTATCTTTTACAATTTGTATCGATTGAACATTTCTTTGTTCAATAAGATCAACAATAATAACAGCTTCTTTATAAATTAATTTTTCTAACTCTATAGACTTATTAGATTTTTTAGTTTCTATTGTAGTGTTTAGTTTGTTTACCAACAGATCATTTTGAGTTTTAAACTTATCACTCATATGTTGATAATAAAAATAAAACATAATAAAAAGTGAAAGTATAGATAAAGATTTTATTATTACTCTTTTATAATCTTTACCTTTTACTATAACTATCATACTACTCCTTTAATGCTATCAAGGTTATTTTATAACAAATGATGTAAAAAAGATATCTTTAACACTATCTCTTTTTACATCTTCCTCGTTAGTTGCGTCATTTATGATATTGTTAATCTCTTCTAACATCTCCTCTTTTAACATAGCTTTTCCACCAACAGTTAAAAGTTCTTCACTACTTCTTGCACTTATTTGTCTAATAACAGCATCGATTAATTGAGCTTTATTAGCTTCAACAATAGTTGCGATTGTAGGTTCTTTTGTTTTTAATGTAAAAGATAGTTTCATTAGTTTTGCTCTACCTTTTGCATCAGTAATATTTAATACTAATCCATCAATTTGTGCAAGAAAATTTTCACCCTCATCCTCTATATCATCTTTTTGCTCTTTCTTTTCTGCTTGTTGTGATTGTTCAGTTTTTTGTTGACCTTCTGGATCAAACATACCTTTAGAGTAAAGGAAATATCCTATACCTCCTACTGCACCTATTAATAAAACGATAAGTACTATTAGTACTATCATCATACCATTACCACCACCTTTTTTCTCTGATACCTCTTCTTCGTCAGCCATTATTTTGTCTCCTTTTTAATTTTTTCTTCATGCTCTTTCATCTGTTTCATTAATTTTGTTGAAACTTTAGTATCTAATTTTTTTAAAATCACCATTGCTCTTTTGTCTTTTAATCTTATTAAAATATTAAAAACTTCATCTAGCTCATCATTTTTTATCATCTCTTTGAATATATTAACAACAATTTTTACTTTCATCTTATCATACATTAGCATTGCTTTTGAACTAATTACTCTATTTATCTCATCAAGTGTTTTTTGATTCTTATCTCTTATTTTAATTATATTTTCTTCATCATCTTTTATTTTTTTATGAATATTTTCTAATTCAGCTTTTCTCTTTTGGTATTCTAACTCTTTTGATTCATAAAATTCATTTAATTCATCTTTTACAGCCATTAGCTCTTGTTTTTCTTTGTATAGATTACCCTCTTCCATTACAATTGCAAATAGGATGTTATAAGATAAGGAGATTAAAATAAATAGTTTAAAAAATAGATTCATGAATTTCTTTCTCTAATGTATTTTGACTGCATATATTCAGAAGATACTAGCTCTTCAGCTTTTAAGATCTCTTTTAATTTTTCTTTTTTATTTTCCTGAATAATATAATCAAACTGCTCACTCTCTTTATTAAAAGATAAAATCAAGCTGTTATAATGTTCTATTTGCTTTTGAAGTTGTTCTTTCTTTTGTGACAGCTTTACCATATGGTCTTGCATTGTCATTTTATGAATTTGAAGTACTCTAAAATCCGATATTGATCCCATTATATCAACTGTTGTTGTGTGTATTCTTGTATTAGTTTCTAAAAGCTCATCATCTATCTCTTTAATTTTTGATAAAGCTTGTTGTTTTAGCGAAACTTGTTGATTAATTTGTTGTTGTTTTAAATTATATAATTTATCTATCATTACATTTTCCCAAAATCGATAATCATATCCCATAAATCCAAAGTATATATCTCAATATGGTCACCAATCCAAGGTAGTGATGCAACTATAAAAATTGAAACTAAAATCATTTTAGGAACAAAAGACAACGATGCATCACTAATTTGAGTAACAGCTTGAAATATACTAATAATTAGTCCAATTACCATACTTACGATTAATGATGGTAATCCTAATAATAATATAATCTTTACAGTACTTTGTGATATACCCATTAAATCCATAATTAATCTTTTACTTTTATAGTTATTTCAATAGTTTTATTATTCAATAACTTACTTAAAATATTAGCAAGTTCAATACTTGTAGAGGAGTAATTAGTATCTAAAGTGTCCTCTTCTTGAGTTTCTATTGCTGATTCAATTTCATCTAATGGCAAAATCTCAATCTCATCAATACTATCAAGTACCTCACCATTTTCATCTTCTACCTTATCAATCTCTTCTTTATCTTCTTTGTTAACTTCAGGGATTGGATTATCAACTATAACTTCATCTTGTATATCTAAAAGAAACTCATCAGGAACATTTTGTATATCTTCATCCCCTGTACCTTTATGAGTTGTTTCAACTATTGTTTTACCAAGAGCTTCTAAAACCTGCGGTTCAGTTAACTGATCTATTTGCGATAAAATATCAGACATAATTACACCTCTTTTTTAGTTAAATAAATACTATTCATAGCAATCAAGCATCTCTTCTATTGTAGTTAATTCTTCTGCTTTAACTTTTGGATTTAAAGTCTCTTTAGCTTGAATTCTTTTTTCAATATAAAGAGATATATCACTTATTTCACTCATATTTATATCTCCAAGTCCATATTCATCTAAAAAAGCTTTTTTGATACCATCTTTTGGTATTAAAAATTTTAAGTATTTACTAATGAAATCATCAGTAATGATTTTATTTTGATCAATAATAAAAATTTCAGTAGGTTCATCTTTGATCTTATTTTTAAAATTCTCTAAAGGGAATATATCAATAATTTCACCATCTTCTATTTTAAATTTGATATTGCCATGGTCTAAGCTAGCGTGGACTTTATTTCTAAATGAATTTCCACCATAAATATATATATTCACACAATTCCTCAAAATCAAAAATTATTTTCAATTATTATATCTTCTATTTATTAAAGTTTAGATAAAATATATCTTCATATTATATTTACAAAAATACTTAGGAGATTAATTGAAAAAAATATTATTGATATTGTTTCTACATTTAAGTATATATTCACAAACAATTAAAGATATATCAAATATTGTTGGCATAAGGGAAAATCAGCTTATTGGTCATGGTTTGGTTGTTGGACTACCTGGAACTGGCGATAAAAGTCAATTTACTATGCAGTCTTTACAGAATCTTCTAAGAAACTCATATATAAAAATACCAGCATCATCTATTAAGTCAAAAAACATAGCAACAGTAATGGTAACTGCACTATTACCACCATTTGCAAGACAAGGTGATAAATTAAAATTAAAAATCTCATCTATTGGTGATGCTAAATCAATAGACGGAGGGCAATTACTTTTAACTCAATTAAAAGGTGTAGATGGAAATGTGTATGCTTTAGCACAAGGTACAATATTGGCAAACAATGATATCCAAACTAGCGGTTTTATCTATGATGGGGCTATTGTTGAGAAAGAGCTTACTTACTCTTTAAAAGATGAAAAATTTATTACATTAAGTTTGTTAAAACAAGATGCTAAAACTGCTGCCTTATGTGAAGAAAAAATAAATCAAAAATTTGGTAAAAAACTCGCAGTTGCTTATGATACAAGAACAATAGAGATAGCAAAACCTGAGAATATGTCAATGATTAGATTTATATCTGAAATAGAAAGTATTAAGCTAGAGTCAAATATAAAGAAAAAAATAGTTATAGATACCACAAAAGAGATAATTATTGCAGGGCTTGATATAGTAATAAAACCTGTTACAATTTCTAAAAAAGATTTTACTCTTAGAATAAAGAAAACATTACTTAATGAAGATAAGTGGAATGATGACAAAGTTAACACTGGTCTAGATATTGGTGATGATGTTAAAATTGGAAAAGAAGCAGTTCAAGTAAATTTATCTAATGCACTTATAAACACAAAAAAAGAACCAACTATTTCAGATTTAGTAAGATCGATGAAAATAATGAAGCTTAGTATAACTGAAATAATTGACACAATAAAACTTTTAGATAGTCTTGGTGCTATAGATGCAGAGTTAGAGATAGTGAGATAATATGGCAGAGTTTTTAAGTCAAGATGAGATTGATGCACTTTTAGATATTGCAGATGAAGATGGTGATTTTGGTGAGATAGAGGAATCTACAAATACTAGTGCTAAAGATAAAAGTTATGCTATTTATGACTTTAAAAAGCCAAATCGTATTTCTGCTGAACAGATGAAAGCGTTTAATGCTTTACATGACAAAATGTTAAGAACTACAATAAGTGATGTCTCTGCAATGCTTAGAAAGATTGTTGATATTAAACTTTATAGTATAGAACAGATGACTTATGGTGAATTTATTTTATCAATTCCTCAAATCACTAGCTTAAATACACTTTCTATTAAACCTTTAGAGGGTAGAATTGTTCTTGAATGTAATCCTGGAATAAGTCATAAAATCATTGCACATCTTTTAGGAAATGGAGATAGTGCTTTAAGTGATTCAACGGAAAAGGAGCTAACAGAGATAGAGATGCAGGTTTTTGACCATTTTTATCAGTTAATTGTTGGGCATCTTAAAAAAGCATGGGATGATGTGGCTACAATTAACTTTAAAATAGAAAGTAGAGATACAAATGCAAATGCAATACAAATTATTTCTGATCACGAGATAGTTTTACTTGTTGTATTTGAAATAACTATTGATGATGAATCAGGCTTTTTATCTATTTGTTACCCAATCTCTTATATTGAGTCATTATTGAATGTGATTGTTGAAAAAGTTTTTGCTGAAGCTAAACATAAAAAAGTTAGTAAAAAGAAAGATATAAATACGCTTATTTCAGGTGCTAGAATGAAAATTGATGCAATGTTGGCTGAAACAGAATTGAGTGTAAAACAACTTCTTAATCTTCAAGAGGGGGATGTTATTTCTTTTAGCAAGAATGCTACAAGTTCATCAACAAAAGTTTATATAAACAATAAAGAGAAGTGGCAAGCAGTAGCAGGATCATCAAATAATAGAAAAGCTATACAAATACAGTCTAATATTGATCACGAGAAAATGGAGACATTGGCATCTCTTAAGGATTTAAACAATCAAAGAAGTGAAGAGACAAAAAAAGCAAATGAAGCTATTGCTAGATTATTAGAAACAAAGAATGACATATAAAAAACACTGTATTAAATTAATACAGTGTTTTTACTAGCTTATTTTAAACGTATAATCCACCATTAACTTTTAAAATCTCACCTGTGATATAAGTAGAGTGATCACTTAAAAGAAATGCAACTGCATCAGCTACTTCAGTAGCTTCACCAAATCTACTTAATGGTATATTTTTTTCATAGTTTTCTTTTACTTCAGGCTTTAGTTCATCTGTCATATCTGTTCTGATAAATCCTGGAGTTACCGCATTAAACCTAATAGCTCTTGCTGAACCCTCTTTTGCAAATGCTTTAGTCATTGTATTTACTCCACCTTTAGATGCTGAGTAGTTTGTTTGACCTGGATTTCCCATCTCTCCAACAATTGATGAGATATTTACAACTGCTCCAAATTTCTTTTTAGACATAGCTTTAAGAGCATCTCTGCACCCTATAAATGTTGATTTAAGATTTGCATTAATAACATCATCAAAATCGTCTACTGACATTCTTATTGCAAGTTTATCTTTTGTAATTCCTGCATTGTTTACAAGATAGCTCAATGCCCCATCAGCATCAACTATAGTTTTAATCATATCTGACCAGTCTGCTTCCACTGATACATCACCTTTAATAACTGCAGCTGTTCCGCCTGCATTTTCAATAGCCTCTTTTACTGCATCAGCAAGTTCTGGCTTACTTCTATAATTAATCCAAACTTTTAGTCCATAAGACGCTAACTGTTTCGCAACTTGGGCACCTATCCCTTTACTTGCACCTGTTACTAATACATTTGTTCCTGTAAATTTCATATTTATCCTTTTTAAATTATCTAGTCTATATATCTTTTTGTGATGTTATTATAGCATTCTATTCTTCTATCTCGTAAAAATGGCCACCATCTTCTTACATTTTCACTTCTTTTTAAATCAATTTCACTATAAAGTATCTCTTCATTTTGATGATTAGCATGTGCTAGGTATTCCCCTTGTGGTCCAAAAACAAATGAATTTCCCCAAAAGTTTGTACCTTCTAGTACGCCCATATCATCTTTTTCAAACCCTACACGGTTTACAGTTACTACTGGTATTCCATTGGCTACTGCATGTCCTCTTTGTACTGCTATCCAAGCTTCAAGTTGTCTTTGCTTCTCAGCTTTTTCATCATCTTCAAACCAACCAATAGCAGTAGGATATATAAGTATATCAGCACCTTTTAGTACCATAAGTCTAGCAGCTTCAGGGTACCATTGATCCCAGCAAATAAGAACTCCAAGCTTACCAACACTTGTTTGAATTGGCTCAAATCCCATATCACCAGGCGTGAAATAAAACTTCTCGTAAAAGCCAGGATCATCGGGTATATGCATCTTTCTATATCTACCAGCTACACTTCCATCTTTTTCAAATACAACTGCAGTGTTATGATATAGACCTGCAGCTCTTTTTTCAAACAGTGATGTTACTAAAACTATAGAGTTCTTTTTAGCAACATCACCCCAAAATTTTATATCATCTTCCCAAGAATTTGCTAGGTCAAATGTATCTACATTTTCATTTTGACAAAAATAGTGAGTTTGGTGCAACTCCTGAAGTACCACTAAATCACTTCCATTTTTACTAGCCTCTTCTATTTTAGAAACTGTAGCTTTTATCGTTTCCTCTTTCGAGTCATAATATTTTTGTTGAACTAATGCTATTTTCATAAATCTACCTCTTTATTATTTAATCTTCGGATACTGCATAGTTACACAGTGTAAACTTCCATGTTGTTTGATAAGTGTAGTGCAATCGATACCTATAATATCTCTTTTAGGAAAGATTGTTTTAAATATATCAAAAGCTTTTTTATCATTTTTATCTTGATATGTAGGTACTAAAACTGCCCCATTTATGATTAAAAAGTTTGCATAAGTTGCTGGTAGTCTATCATCTTCATCCCATTTTGCATTTATCCATGGTAATGCTATGAGAGTATAAGGTAATCCTTTGCTATTTCTAAATGTTTTAAGTTCATTTTTCATCTTTTTTAGTATTTCATAATGTTCATCTTTTTCATCATCACAAGATTGGTAAACTATAGTATTATTTGGACAAAATCGTGCAAGTGTATCTATATGACTATCTGTGTCATCTCCAACTAAAGCACCACTATTTAACCATAATATTTTTCTAGCTCCCAAATACTCCATAAGTTTTTTTTCTATGGTATTTTTTGTTAGTCTTGGATTTCTATTTTTCTCCATTAGACATTCAGTAGTAGTCATAACTACGCCATCGCCATCACTCTCTATTGCACCACCCTCAAGTACAAATGGGATAGTTTTATGAGAATATGCTTTTAGAAGACCTTTGAGTTTTAGTTGTTTAGTGATTTTATCATCTTTTTTATAAGGGAACTTTTTACCCCAAGCATTAAAACTAAAATCTAATATAGTATTTTTATTGTTTTGTTGTACTGTAATACCACCAAAATCTCTTGACCAAGTATCATCGCTAGGAATTCTTACAAATGTTAAATTTTTTTTATTTTTATTGGTTTCAAATAGTGATTTTGTATAGGCTAGGCTGGATGTCACTATTAAACATTTTTGGTATTTTATAATATTTTTGGCAATCTCTACAAATGTATTAATAGCATCATCTAAGTATTCGTTCCAATCAGTCTCTTTGTGTGGAAACACTAGTTGTACAAACTCTTGATCTTCCCACTCTGCAGGCAATCTTATCATATCTTAAACTCCTCTTTTATTATCCCAAACTCTTATATGTAATCTATCTGAGTACATATATCCTTTTTGTAATGCAAACTCTATAACACTTAAAGAATTTTTATCAATAATTTCAGCAGTGTCACCTAAAGGCATAAGATATACTTCACATTGTGGTATTTGATTTAGAATATCATCTATCTCTTTTGAGGCAAGCGGTAAAAACTCTTTATCAATTACAAATTTTAAGTAGCTGTCATCACAAAAGTTTATAATATTAGTCAATGTATTTACATTTACTCTTTTATTTAAAGGTTCACCACTATTGCTTAATTTTACGCTGTTTGAAAATAGTATTTTTTTTTGCCACTCCTCTTTAAATGATATATCTATAGAAGCATTTGTTTCAATGGTGATCTTATAATCATGTGTGATATAATAGTGCATAAATTTTTGGAACTCTATATCATCCCAATATAAAAGTGGTTCACCACCAGTAATAACTATATCAACTTTGTAGTTTGGAAGTAGTTTGTTTACCTTTTCTATTAATGGCTTAGAATTTTCATATTTTTCCCACTCATCACGAAAAGCTATATCTGAAGCATGAAAACTATCACAAGAACATTTTTTAATACCACTAGGTGTTTCATACTCTACTTCAAACCCAGCACATTGCATATTGCACTTGCCAAATCTAACAAATACGGAGGGTGTTCCTACTTTTTTACCCTCACCTTGTATAGTGGGTCCAAAAATTTCATTAACTTCTAACATAAATGGGTTTATTCCTTATAAGGGTAAATTATTTGACATTATATCAAAATGGTTTAATTTTAGTATAAAAAAAGGGATAGATAATTAAATCTACCCCTTTTTATAATTGCTGTTAAAGATTAAGCTAAAGCTTTTTTAGCACTTTCTACAACAGATGCAAATGCTGTTGCATCATTCATAGCCATATCAGCTAATATTTTTCTATCAAGTTCAATGTTTGCTTGTTTTAAACCGTTCATGAATACTGAATAAGTCATACCGTTTAATCTACATGCTGCATTGATTCTAACAATCCAAAGTCTTCTGAAATCTCTTTTCTTTTGTCTTCTATCTCTATAAGAGTATACTAAAGCATGCTCTACTGCTTCTTTAGCTTTTCTAAAATGTTTTCTTCTACCACTGTAGAAACCCTTAGCCATTTTAAGGATTTTTTTGTGTCTAGCTCTTCTTACTGTACCAGTTTTTACTCTTGGCATATTATTTCCTTTCTTTACCACCATACTTTTGTATGTAGGTGTCTGTACAAATTGTACTGATCTTGTCCGAATTAATCGGAGGGACTATATTCTTAAAAAAGTTTTAGAATAAAGCTTACGCTTTATTTAACATTCTTTTTACTCTTGTTGAATCTGCATCATCAACAACTTTTGGACCTCTTAAGTTTACTTTTCTAGTTTGACTCATCTTTGTAAGGATGTGACTTCTAAAAGCACTTCCTCTTTTGATTGAACCATTTTTTTTCACTTTAAATCTTTTTAAAGCTCCACTATTAGATTTCATCTTTGGCATTGTTAGGCTCCTTTAATAAATTTTAGTTAAGGTTGGGATAATATAAATAAAAAATCCACAAACTTAAATAAGTTGTGGATTATATCTTAAAAGTGCTTTATTAAATTTTAAATAAAGTATATGTTTTACTTTTTAGCTGGAACAACCAACATATTTACATATCTACCTTCAAGTTTTGGTTCATTTTCTTTGATTGCTATATCTTCTACCATAGGCCATACTCTATTTAGTACTTCAGCACCAGCAGCTGGATTAGCCATCTCTCTACCTCTTAAAAATACTCTAAATTTTACATGATTCCCTTTTTCTAGAAATTCAATAGCATGTTTAACTTTATAATCAATATCATTTTGTGCAATTTTTACAGATAGTTTTATCTCTTTTGTTACAATGATTTTTTGATTCTTCTTAGCTTCTTTTTTCTTTTTCTCTAATTGGTATTTAAATTTACCATAGTTCATAATCTTAACAACAGGCGGTTTAGCAGTCGCAGCTATACAAACTAAATCAAGACCAGCTTCATCAGCTAAGGCTAATGCTTCTTTTGAACTCATTATCCCAAGTGATGCACCATCTTCACCGTTACATCTAACTTCTTTAAAACGAATCTCTTCGTTCATTAATGTATCGTCTTCTTTTTTATTGTTTTTAAAACTCAAATTTTATCCCCTGCTTGATTTTGTTTTAGCATATCTAAAAATTCAATTTTAGACATCCCACTTCTTTCTCTTTTTCTTCTATCTCTTATGGCTACATTGGAGTTTGCAACTTCGTCATCACCAACAACAACTATCATTGGAACTCTTTGTTTTTCAGCAATTCTGATTCTTTTGTTTAAACTTTCATTTTGATTGAAGATCTCACTATCTATCTCTATTGCTTGTAACTCTTTTGCTAGCTCTTTTGCATATTCATTATGTGACTCTGCAATAGGGACAATAATTACTCCAGTTGGTGCAATACTCATAGGAAATTCACCTGCAAAGTGCTCTGTCATAATTCCAATAAATCTTTCGAAACTACCTAAAATAGCTCTATGAATCATCACTGGTCTTTCACGTGTATCACTAGAAGTTGTATAGTTTATATCAAACCTCTCAGGTAAATTCATATCAACTTGAATTGTACCACATTGCCATTTTCTTCCAATTGCATCAAGAATTTTAATATCGATTTTTGGACCATAAAATGCACCACCACCTTCATCAATTCCATAAGAATAACCATTTTCATCTAAAGCATCTTTTATACCTTTGGTTGTAGATTCCCAAAATGCATCATCACCAATAGCTTTCGCTGGTTTAGTAGAAACTTCCATCTCGTACTCAAATCCAAAGTGAGACATTAAGCTTTCAACAAACTCTATCACCTCTATTATTACAGATTTAACTTGATCTTGCGTACAAAATATATGTGCATCATCTTGCGTAAATTCTCTAACTCTAAATAACCCATGCATAGCACCACTTAACTCATGTCTGTGAACTACACCATATTCAAAGAACTTAAGAGGTAAATCTTTATATGAAACTAAATCATTTTTGAATATCTCAATATGACCAACACAGTTCATTGGTTTAAGTCCATACTCCATATCATCGATTTTAGTAAAATACATATTCTCTTTATAGTTTGCATAGTGACCAGATTTTACCCACGCTTCTGCTTTAAGTATCTCAGGAGCTCTTACAGGTTGGTAACCTCTAACTCTGTGTGCTTTATATAAAAGTTGTTCTAGTTTACCTCTTAGTCTTGCACCTGCTGGTAACCATAAAGGAAGTCCAGCACCTACATCATCACTAAATGTAAAAAGTTTTAAATCAGTTCCTAGTCTTCTATGATCTCTTTTTGCAGCTTCTTCCATCATAGTGTTATAGTCTTTTAACTCTTGTTTATCGAAAAATGAGATACCATATATTCTAGTAATCATCTCATTTTTTTCATCACCACCAAGATAAGCTCCAGCAACTCTGATAAGTTTAAAGTTTCTAACCATTTTAGTATTTGGAAGATGTGGTCCTCTGCATAAATCTACAAAATCACCTTGAGAATATGTAGTAAGAGTATCATCTGTTATGTTTTTTAAAACCATCTGTTTTAATGGGTCATGAGCAAATTTAGAATTAAACTCTTCTCTTGAAACAACATCTCTTGTAATTGGTTGTTTTTTACCAGCTAGCTCTTTCATCTTTTTTTCTATTATTTTTAAGTCATCATCATTTAATTGTGAATCCAACTTAAAGTCATAATAAAAACCTTCAGAAACAACAGGTCCAACAAAAAATTGTGCTTCAGGGTGTAGCTCTTTTATCGCTTGAGCCATTAAATGTGCAGTTGAATGTCTTAAGATGCTTAAAGCATCAGAAGAGCTATCTGCGTTTATTTTTTCATTTTCTAATATCTCTATATTTAGAGCTTCTACAGTTTGAAGGTCAAAAACCTGACCATCTTTTTTTATACCGATGCAGTCCAATAAAGTCCTTTTTTTAATATTTTTTTAAATTAGTATAGTTTATCAAAGATTAACTTTATTTAACTATAGACAGATTTGAGATTTGAAATTTTTGAATTCATATTTAATAATAGCATATCTACAAGTATCAAACTCATCATTGATTCACAAACTACACTACCTCTTAAAGCAACACATGGATCATGTCTACCTTTTAGATTGTAAATCTCATCTTCATTATTTGTATTAACAGTTTTTTGCTCTTTAAAAATAGATGGAGTTGGTTTAAAATATATTTTTGTAATTATATCATCCCCATTACTTATACCACCAAGTATTCCACCGCTATGATTTGATTCAAACCCTTTTGAAGTTATCTGGTCATTATTTAAACTACCTTTACTTCTACTAGCTTCAATTCCATCCCCAATCTCTACAGCTTTTACTGCATTTAATCCCATCATGGCTGATGCTATTTGACCATCAAGTTTATGGTACATAGGTTCACCTAGTCCTATTGGTACATTAGAAGCTTTTACAACAACTACTCCACCAATAGAATCATGTGAATTTAGAGCCTCTTTAATAGCATTTTTTTGTTGTTCTTCCATATCTTTATCAAGAGCAAATATTTCACTTTTTGTTGAATAATCAAAATCAAGTTTATTAGATTTTATACCTCCAGCTTCACAAATTCCACTTTGTACTTTTATATTTAGCTCTTCTAAAATAAGTTTTGCAATTGCTCCAGCTGCAACTCTTGATGCAGTTTCTCTAGCACTACTTCTTCCTCCACCTCTATAATCTCTTATTCCATATTTGTGAAAATATGTAAAGTCTGCATGACCTGGTCTAAAAAGGTCTTTTACATTTGAATAATCACGGCTTTTTTGATTTTCATTGTATAAAACCATTGATATTGGCGTACCTGTACTGTATCCTTCAAATACTCCACTTAAAATTTGAATAGTATCACTCTCTTTTCTTTGTGTTTCAAATTTTGTTTTTCCTGGTTTTCTTCTATCCATCTCGCTTTGTATAAAATCTAAATCAATTTTAACCCCAGCTGGAACTCCATCAACTATACACCCTAAAGCAACTCCATGAGATTCTCCAAATGTAGTAAACTTGAATCTTTCCCCAAAACTATTCATTATTTATCACCTTGTAGTTTATTAAGTGCAATTTTTGCAGATGCTTGTTGTGCTAGTTTTTTGCTTTTACCTTTTGCAGTTGCGTAGTGTTTATCATTTATCCAAAGACTTAATTCAAACTCTTTTTCATGATCTGGACCAATAGCTGATTCTAATTTATACACTGGAATTGCTCCAAATTTTGCTTGAGTTACCTCTTGTAAAGCTGTTTTATAATCACAAAATAGTTCATCTAAATTTATCTCATCATAGTTTTCATCAAGAAGTTTTAATATCATAGGTTTTAATACATTTAAATCTGATTCTATATAAATTGCACCCATAATAGCTTCAAAAGCATCACTTAAAATAGATGCTTTTGCTCGACCTTTATTTCTCTCTTCAGCTTCAGATAGATAGATATAATCGCCTAAGTTAATAGCAAGGGCTAACTTTGTGAAACCTTTTTCATTTACTAAACTAGCTCTTATTTTTGATAATTCACCTTCGTTTGATGATGGGAATTTATTGAATAAAAATTCTCCAACAATAAGGTTTAAAACAGCATCACCTAAAAACTCTAGTCTTTCATTGTTGTATACTTTTTTATAACTTTTGTGTGTAAGTGCTTCGATTATCAGGTCTTTATTTGTAAACTGATAATCCAAGCACTTCTCAAGTTCTTGATATTTTTTCATTTGTTGCCTTTTGTGTAATTTAAAATTATTATATCATATTATAACTTTTAAAGATTTTCATGTTTTAAAATTGATTGAGGGGTATTTTGTAGTAAAGGGAATTAAGTAGTAAGTATACTTTTAATACTTACTATTTTAAAGTATTGTTGATTTAATAGTTTTAGTTTTTTGTTGTGTTTATGCCAGGTTTTTCTGGTGTACCTACATATTCATCTACATCATTAAATGAAAATTTAATAATCCCATACACTACACTTATAACTAATAATCCTATTATTACAAAGTTTATTGTTTTTCTTTTCTCTTTTGGCTCGTTATTATTATAATCATCTATTTGATTCATTGTTGGTTCGTTATCTAACATTTTATAACCTTTATTTTAAGATATATAGCTAAAGATGTGTTGTCTCTAGCTAAAAGTTTTAAAGCTTTACGCTTTTATTTAAAAAGGAGAGTGTATAAACACTTTTAAAATTGTAGTAAAAAATATTTAATAGAGTCTTAAATTATATTTTTAAATTATGTTTATTATAATATAATCTTAATAATTAAATTAAGTAATTTTTATAATACCATCTGCAAAAATGCCATAATGCATAAAAATGTTGTTTAAATCTATTTTGTTTTGCTTCGCTATAGATATATTTTATATATGTTTCATTAAATAGATCTGTTTGGTTATTTACTCTTAATATATCTTCTAGCAACTTATCACTATATTCATCAAAAAGCCACTCGTTAAAAGGACTATTAAAACCTTTCTTTTGTCTAGTTATTATCTCTTTTGGTATATGTTTCAGAGCAATTTTCTTTAGAAGGTATTTATTTGTATCTCCTACTTTTAAACTGCTATCTATAGAAAAAACAGTATCAACAAGTCTAAAATCTAAAAAAGGATTTCTTGTTTCAACAGAGTTTGCCATAGAAATCTTATCAACTTTACTCAATAATGCTTCACCTAGCCATATCTCCATATCTATGAAGCTCATCCAATCTACTGGGTCTTTTTTGGGATTTTGTGTTTTAAAGGTGGCTACTTTTTTAAGAAGTCTTTTCCTTTGAGTATCTGTATAAATTTCACCAAAACTATTATATATATTTTGCTTTTTTACTACTCTTTTTAAGTATTCAGATTCTTTAGTATTTGTCTGTAAGGCTCCTACTATACTATCTAAAAATTCGTTTTGTTCGCCACTTAAAGAATCTTGAAATTTATAATAGTTTAAAAACTTTGCATAGTTATCATAACCCAAAAATAGTTCATCACTACCCTCGCCACTTAAGACAGTTTTTATCCCTTGAGTTTTTATCTCTTTAGTTAGGTGATAAAGTGGAATTGCTGCTGGGTCTGCATGCGGTTCTTCAAGAGATTCAAGAACATCTTCTAGGGAGTCTATAAAATCTTTTTGACCTATCTCTAAACTTGTATGATTACTACCTATATTTTTTGCCACCAAAGATGCATATGGTAGTTCACTATATTTTTTATGTGTTTTATATCCAACACTAAAAGTATTAATAGGATGATTTGATATTTTACTATAAAGTGTAGAGATTAAACTACTGTCTATCCCTCCACTTAATAGTGTACCAACCTCTACATCACTTTTTAGTCTTTGTTCTACACTATTATATAAAATATCTTCTATTTTTTTTAAAGCAATTGGTTCATCATGTATTGATTTGTATGTTTTAATTTTATAATATTTTTTGATTGTAAACTTACCATTTTCATACAATATATAACTAGCTTTTGGTAGTTTTAAAATATCTGTATAAAATGTATTTGGTTCAAGTGGTGTGAAGTATTGTAAATACTGTGAAAGTGCTACTTTGTTTAGTTTTGGAGTCTGTCCTAAAAGCTTGATAATTGGTTTTATCATACTTGCAAATATAAACTTATTCTCTTTAAAAAAGTAAAAAAATGGCTTTTTCCCATATCTATCCCGAGAGCAAAAGTATCTATCTCTTTTAATATCATAGATACAAAAACTAAATGCACCATTTAACATATTTAAAAACTCTGTATCATATTTTTGATAAAGTCTTATAAGTATCTCTGTATCGCTTGTTGTTTTACATTTTAAATTTTCACTTATTATTAACTCATCGTAGTTATAAATTTCTCCATTAAAAACTATTAGAATATCATCAACAATCATAGGTTGATTTGCTTCATCATTTAGGTCTATAATACTAAGTCTAGTATGTCCGAAGTAATTATTATTTATTCTTTTAACATCACAAAAATCTGGACCACGATTTTCCATAATATTAGTTATTTGATCAAAATTAACACCAAAATCAAAATTTGTTCCAACTATTCCACACATCTCAACCTACCCAAAAAGATATTTTATTGCTTCTAAATCAAAATAAGCAAGAATTAAAAACAAAGAAGTACTTACAAGTACAACAGCAGTTACCTCATATGGTTTACACTTATAAAGTGCAGCTATATTTACATTGTTCACAGCAAGTGGTACAAGAAGTGAAACCATAAGTATAGAAGCTAACTCATTTGGTAATGATGAAAATAAAATAACAATCAATCCTATGAATGGTACAAAGATTAGTTTTGCAAAACTAACACTAAGACTAAGTTTGTAGTTGTGTGATTTTATAGGGGCTTTTGCTAGATAAACACCAAATATAATAAGTTGTAATACTATAGTTGCATATGCACCCATCTCTAATATCTGATTTATTTGAGAATGTATAGGAAGTTCATAATAGTTGTAAATAAGTGCAAGAATAGCAAACCAAATAATTGGAATTTTTACCATTTGAAGTAGTGAATCTTTAAAACTATAAGCACTTTTTGCAAAAAAGTATATCCCAACTGTGTAGATAAAAAAGATATTTGCAATATTTATTATACTTGTATAAGGAACACTACTCTCACCAAATAAAGCAATACCTAAAGGGATACCTAGATTTCCCGTGTTACCAATTAGCGATGCCGCTATAAATATTGATTTGTCTTGCTCATCATCAAATAAAAATCTACTAATCAAAACTAGCACTATCAAAGAAAATGTAATAATTATAAAATATAAAAATGGTGTAAAAATAAGGTTAAAATCAATAGGTGCTCTTGTCAAACCCCAAAAAGTAAGCATAGGTTGTAAAAAATAGATAGATATTAAAATAAGAGTTTTTTCATCTATTTGTTCTTTGTAAATCTTTTTTGCAATATATCCCATAAGGATAAAAATGTATATAGATGTAACTGCTAATAGTGTTGACAAATATGTTCCTTTTTATAATTGACTTCTAATAAAAATAATAATATCATCTTTTTTATGAGAATAAATAGAAATATAACACAAAATTGGGCAAAAACATATAAGTCAAATGCAAAAGAGATAATATATCCTAAAAACGAGGATGAGATTATTCATATTGTTAAGTATTGTAATGAAAATAAAAGAAAATTAAGAGTAGTTGGTGGAGGGGATAGCTATAATGATATATACTGTCCAAATGAAAATGGTATCTTAATAAGTTTAGAAAAATTTTCAAAACTTTTAAGTATAGATGAAAAAAACCATACAGCTACATTTCAAGGTGGTATGATGATGCCTGATTTAATTAAACAGTTAAAACAATATAATCTTGATATATCAAACTTAGGAACAAATATCTTTGATTGTGTTGCTGGATCATGTTCCACAGGATACCATGGAAGTGGAATAAATTATAAAATATTTAGCTCGTTTGTAAAACAATTTGAATTAATAACTCCAACTGGTGAGAAAAAGATTGTAAACAGCAGTAGCGAAGAGTTTGATATATATGCTGTAGGGCTTGGAGTATTGGGGGTTATTACAAAAATAACTCTACAATGCGAGCCATCTTTTAATCTAGAGGTGATAGAGAAAAAGATGAGTTTAGATGAGATTGAAAAGAACTTTGAAACACTATTAAATGAAAATGACCATTTTAAATTTATATGGGTACCGCATACTGATGAGTTTATGGTGTGGTTAGGAAATAGAACTGCAAAAGATGAGTCAAGTATATTTAAAAAGTTTATGACATATTTTGTTTATGGAGTAGTTATAAATAACTTTTTTCATGAATTTTTACTCTATATTGCATCATTTAAAAGGTCATTAGTGCCTAAAATAAATCGTTTAATGTCAAAGATTTTAATTCCAAAAGAGAACAAAAGTGTATGGAGATCATATTGGGGATTTTTCTTACCACATCTTTTAAAACAAGATGTGGTTGAATACGCTTTTGATATTAAAGATACTTTTAAAGTATTTAAAGAGGTTATAGAAACTATCAAAGAGAAAAATATATATGTAGATACTCCAGTTGAGGTAAGGTTTGTACAAAAAGATAGCTATTGGATGAGTCCAACAGGAGATACAAATAGCTGTTGGATAGGTACAAAGATACATTTTCCATATGGTAAAAAACCAGAATATTTAGAGTATTTTACTACAATAGATAATATACTTTTAAAGTATAATGGAAGACCTCATTGGGGAAAACAGTTTAGAATAAAAACAGAAGATTTCAAAAAATCATATCCTAAATGGGACCAGTTTTGGGAGTTTGCGAATAAGCAAGATCCAAATAAAATCTTACAAAATGATTTTATAAAAAGATTAAAAGGATAAAGCTATTTAATCATTTTTTTAATCTCAATAAAGCTATGTTTTGCTGTTGAGATATTTGAAGATGATTTTGGTATAATATTTCTTATATAAAAAGTCCTTTACTAAGTTATAGGTTATAATATTTATAGAATTGAAAATGACTTTTTAAAACTTAAGTTATGAGTTTTTGTAAATTTATACCAAATTAAATTATAACTAGCACTTAAGTAGTTAGTTCTACTTTGATTTGGTATTACAAGTGGCTCTTAAGCATAAAAATAAAAAAGAGAAATAATATGAAAACACTACATTTAGTAAGCCTTGGATGTACAAAAAACTTAATAGATAGCGAAGTTATGTTAGGTAGATTAAAAGAGTACACTATAACCGATGATTCTACAACAGCAGATTTAATAATTGTAAATACTTGTGGATTTATTCAAAGTGCAAAAGAGGAGAGTTTAAATACTATTTTTAGCCTTGATGAAACAAGAAAAGAGAGTTCAGTTTTAGTGATGGCTGGATGTTTGAGTGAACGATATAAAGAGGATTTGCAAGAGGGTCTAAAAAATGAGGTTGACATTTTCACTGGTGTTGGAGATTATGATATTATAGACCAACTAGTGCAAGAGAAACGAAATCAATTTAGTCCTAAAGTATTTTTAGCAACCCAAAAAAATATAAGAGTAGTAACAGGCTCAACATACCATTCTTATATAAAACTAAGTGAGGGTTGTAATCAGCTTTGCTCTTTTTGTGCAATACCATCTTTTAAAGGAAAGCTAAATAGTAGAGGTTTAGAGTCTGTAAAAGAGGAGATTGAAAGTTTAGTATCTCAAGGTTTTTATGACTTCTCTTTTGTATCTCAAGATAGCAGTTCGTATTTAAGAGATCATGGCACAAATGATGGACTAGAGCAACTAATAGAGATGGTTGATAGCATAGATGGTGTAAAAAGTGCAAGGATACTTTATCTTTACCCATCAACAACTACAATCAAACTTATTGAAAAAATATCAAATTCAAAACTGTTTCATACCTATTATGATATGCCATTACAGCATATCACACAAAATATGTTAAAAATCATGAAGCGTGGAAAAGGTAGTGAAAAAATAAAAGAGTTGATGGATCACATGAAAAAGATGCCAAATAGTTTTATAAGATCAACTTTTATTGTTGGACATCCAGGTGAGAGTGTAGATGATTTTAATGCATTATGCTCTTATATAAAAGAGTATAGATTTCATAGAGTAAATGTATTTTCATATAGTGATGAAGATGGTACAAGTGCATATGATTTAGAAGATAAAATCCCACAAGATATTATAGATCATAGAGCAGAAGTGTTAGGAAATATAATAGAAGATATAACAATCCAAAAATTAAAAGAGGATATAGGTAAAGAGTTTGAGATCGTAATAGATGGACAAAGTAGTGAACATGAGTATCTGCTTAGTGCTAGAAAATTATCTTGGGCACCTGAAGTTGATGGGGAGATATATGTAAATGATAGTGAAATACAAGGTGAACTAGAAGTTGGAAAAATATACAAAGCAAAAGCTACGGAACTCAGTGGAAATATTTTATTAGCAACAGTAATAAGCTAAATATTATAGAATTATATAATGCAAAACATAATTAAATTTAAAGATTTAGTAGAGTCAAATCATTTTATAGAAGCCCATGAAGTTTTAGAAGATGATTGGCTAAAGTTTAAGAAAGCTGGTGAATTAGATAAGGCAAAACTATACAAAGGTCTTATAAATGGGGCTACTAGTATAGCTTTATACAAAATGAATAGAAGTAAAAGAGCAGTTGATATCACTTGGGGAGCTTTTATTAAATATAAATCTTTGAGTAGTTTTATTGAAGAAGATAAAAAGAGATATGTATTAGAGGCTATTAGCTTGATAGAATCAAAACAAAAAGAGATAATAAATCGGACTTTCTGACCACTGGTCAATTTTATTTAGTATTAAGAAAAATTATAATAATATACTTATTGTGACTAGTAGTCAAATAAGGAACTGTTATGCCAAAAATTGTTGACAAGAGTCAAAAAAGAAAAAACATCGCAAAATCAACTTGTAGTTTGTTTATAGAGCAGGGTTTTGTAAATATATCTATAAGCCAAATAGCAAAAGTTGCAGGGATTGGCAAGGGTACTATATATGAGTATTTCAAAAATAAAGAAGATATAGTACTTGAACTTATGGGTTGTTTACAAGAGGAATATGACCCTAAATTACAACATAATTTATCAAAAGAGATATCAGTAGAAAAGAAAGTTATATATCTTTTTGATATTTTTTTAAATGATGATGAGACTACTCAAGCACAAAGAAAAATATACAAAGAGTTTTTAGCAATATACTTAAACAATCCAACAGATGAAATAATAGAATATCACAATCAATTAAAAGAAAAATACTTAACAATCCTTACAAATATACTTCAAGAATATATAACTAAAAAAGAGATAAAAAAAGAAGTTTTACTTTTTGTGCCAAGTTTGATAGCTACTGTTGAGGGTTTTTTTATAGCAAATGAGAAAAAAGAGTATATTGTAGAGTATATAAATAATCTTTTTAAACTTTTGAAAATATAAGGAGATATGTTATATGAAAAAGAAAATATTACTTTTGAGCTTACCGTTTTATCTATATGCTACTAGTATAGATTTTGATCTATCTTTAGAAAAAACATTAAATAACAATAAAAGCTTAAAAGCAAAAGAGCAGGATATAAAAAAGTCACAGTTAGACCTAAAAGAGGCTAGTGGTTATGATTATGGAAGTTTGATTTTTAATGAAAATATATCTGTTACAAATAATGCAGGATATGTTTTTGGTGCAAAACTAGCTTCAAGAGAAGCTACCTTTGGAGATTTTGGTTTTGCTGAATTTGATATGACAGGAGCAACAAATCCACTACCAGTTGCACCAGAAGCATTAAATAATCCAGATAAAAGAAAAAACTATGAAACAAAGCTTACTTATAAGTTACCAATCTTTACAGGCTATAAACTAAAAAATGCAAAAAAAATGGCAAAACTACAAATATTAGCACAGAAAGCAAAATATAATTATGACCAAAAAGCTTTAGGGTTAGAGGTTTTAAAAGCTTATAATGGTGCTGTTGCATCAAAAGAGTTTATAAAAGCTACTTTAAAAGCAAAGGAAGCGACAAACTCATTTAAAGAGTTTGCAAATGAACTCTATAAAGAGGGGCTTGTAACAAATATAGATGTAAAACAAGCAACAGTTTATGATATGGGGGTTGATACTAAGATAATAGAAGCAAAAAATAGATTTGATTTGTCTATCTCATATTTAAGATTTTTAACTTCAGATGATACCATTACTGATGTAAAAGAGTTTAAAAATATAGATATAGATTCAAAAGTTTTAAGTAGTTTACAAAATCAAGCAAAAGATAATAGAGAAGACTTTAAATGGATGAGATACAATACAGATACTATGAGAGCAAAAATTGATTTTGAAAGTGCAGATCTATATCCAATGGTTGGAGCCCAAATAGAATATGGGTACAATGATAATAGTTTTACAATAGTAGATATTAATGAGCATGATTATTATATGGGTGCTATTGGTATATCATATACATTATTTGATGGTTCTATTAGTAAAATAAAAGAACAAAAAGCAAAAATAGAATATAAAAAAACTTTAAATTATTTCGAGTATATGGAGGATGGTATAAAGCTTGAGGTTGAGAAAAACCTTTTAACTTTAAATGCAAAAGAGAAAATTTTAAATCAAAAAATAAAAGCTCAGAATTTAGCAGATGAAGTTTTGGAACAATCATCACAAATGTATAAAAATCATTTGATAAATATGAGTAATTTACTTATGCAACAAGCATCATCACAAAAAGCAAGTGCCGAAACAATTATGGCAAAATATGAGAAATCACTACAAGCAGCAACTTTAAAAATATCACTTGGTGAAACACTTCAAAGTAAGGATAAATAATGTTAAAAAAACTAGGACTAGCAATAGTATTAATGGTAAATATATCATTTGCAAAAACAATAGAGTTAAGTGCAACAGTAATTTCAGATAATGAGAAATATCTTACAAGTAGATTTATGGGGTTTATTAAGTCTGTAAATGTAAATGAGGGTGATATAGTAAAGAAAGGTAAAGCTTTATACTCTATAGATTCAACAGAGATAGACAGCAAAAAACAACAAGCACTATTGGGAGTTCAGATGTATGACAACCAATATCAGATTATGAAAAGAAACTACGAAAGATTTAAAAGACTTTTAGAAAAAGGGCTAGTTTCAAAATTTGAAGTTGAACAGTTGGAGTTGGGAACTAAAAATTTAGAAGATATGGTGAAAATAAGTAAATCTCAAGTAAAAGAGGTGGAAAATCAATATCAATACCTTACAATAAAAGCTCCAAATGATGGTGTAGTGATAAGAAAAAATATAAAAGCAGGGGAGATGGCAATACCTGGAATGCCTGCAATTATTTTATCTGATTTAAGTAGTCTGAAAATAAAAACTGAGGTTAGTGAAAAAGATCTGAAAAATATATCTATAGGGCAAAGTGCAAAAATAGAGATACCATCAATGGATATAAAAACAACAGGTAAAATTGAAGCAATAATACCAAGTTCAAATCCTATGACACATACATTTAGTATAAAGTTATCATTTAAAAATACTAAAAATATCTATCCAGGTATGTATGCTAAAGTATTTATAGAAGTTAAATAAGGTCTAAAATGGATAATTTAAATGAAAAAAAATGCAAAAAAATAGAAAATGAGATAGAGGATATAGAGTATGAACTTCATGAAGAAAATATTGCAGGAAAATTAGCAAAAAGTTTTATAGAACATCCTCTTACACTTATTCTTGCAATATTTATAATTGTAGTTGGTTATATGGCTTTAAATCTAACTCCAAGAGAGGAAAACCCTCAGATAAAAGTAGCAGGTGGTGCAGTTATTGTACCTATGCCAGGAGCAAGTGCTGCTGAGATTCAAAAAGTTATTATAGAGCCATTGGAGAGAAAAATAAGAGGTATTAAGGGTGTTGAAAATATATTTTCAATATCTAAAGAATCTGTTGGAATCATACAAGTACAATATTTTATTGGTGAAGACAAAGCCCAATCTGATCTTAAACTATATGATCAAGTTATGAGAAATATGGACCAAATGCCTCAAGGTGCTATGCAGCCCATTATAAAAACTATGGATATTGATACAGATATACCAGTAGCGACAATAGCTTTTTATAATAAAGACAAAAGTATGAGTCAAACACAGTTATATCAAAAAATAAGTAAGTTGGGACATGAGATAAATAAAATTGAAGATGTTGCGGTTGTAGACTTAAAAGGGGAGAGAAAAGACCAATACAATGTTCAAGTTGATTTAGGAAAGTTATCTGGTTACCATCTATCTTTAGGACAGATTATGCAATCTATTCAAGGTCTCTCTTTTGAGCTACCTGATGCTAAAGGACGAACAAAATCAAATGAGATAGTTATGTTTGGAATCCAAAGTGCAATTGAAAGTGAGGATGATTTAAATAATATCTTGGTTGCAGTATATATGGGTAGTGCTATATACTTAAAAGATGTAGCAGTAGTAACTAAAAGTTATGATATACAAAATACAAAAAGTGCATATTTATATATGGATGAAAAAAACAGTGATGCTATAGAGCAAACCACACTAACAATATCTAAACTAAAAGGTGCGAATACTGTTGTTATAAATACTAAAATATTTGAATATCTAGATAGTATAAAAGATGATTTAGAAAAAGAGAATATAGGCTATGTGATAACAAGAGATGATGGATACACAGCAAATCATGCAGTAAATGAACTTGTTTTTCATCTGGTAATATCCATAGTAATTATTGCTATTTTACTTATCTTTACACTTGGATTTAAAGAAGCTATTATAGTTTCTCTTACGGTTCCTATGATTTTAGCACTAACATTGTTTGTTGGATTTTTAATTGGAGAGACTATAAACCGTATCACTCTTTTTGCACTTTTACTCTCTCTTGGTCTTTTAGTGGATGCAGCTATTATTGTAATTGAAAATATTCATAGGCATCTGCATAGTCATGATTCAAAAGATAAATGTTTGAAACAAATTGCAATTGAAGCAACAAATGAGATTGGAAACCCAACAAATATAGCAACTTTAGCTATTGTGATGACATTTATTCCGATGTTTTTTGTTGGTGGTATGATGGGGCAATTTATGCACCCTTTACCTGTATTTGTACCTATATCACTTATTATGTCGTTGATTGTTGCGTATATTTTTACTCCATATTTAGTAAAAAAACTTTTAAAGAAGGAGTACTAGTATGAGTGATATAAAGTCAAGTAAATTAGAAACTTTAATATATAATATTTTAATAAGTAAAAGTAAAAGATTTATGGTTCTTATGATCACATTTATCCTTTTTGCAGGTTCAGTTTATATGATACCTTTAGAGCTTGTAAAAGCTAAAATGCTACCAGGAAAGGATAGTGATACATTCTCTATTTATGTTGATTTACCTGAAGGTTCATCCGTAAAAGATACAAAAGAGGTCACCTCTTGTATAGCTTCAAATTTAAGAGAAGAAAATGATATAACTTCAATATCTGTATTTTTAGGTGAGGGGTTGCCACTTGATTTTGCTGGTATGGTAAAAGGGAGTGCTTTAAAAGATGGTGAACATTTAGCAGAGATAATGGTAAATATAAAAAGAGCATCCAAAAGAGTTGAGAGAAGTTATAATCTTGTACATAGAATAAGGGATGGGATACAAAAAAATTGTAGTAAAAACAATGCAAATATAAAGTTTATTGAGCTTCCAGCTGGACCACCTGTATTAGCTGATGTTGTTGCTGAGGTTTATGGTGGAGATAGTTTTCAAAGTAGAGTTACAATATCTCAAAAAATAGCTTATATATTTAAAAAACAAGATACTTTAGTAGATATAGATGTTTTAGCTGATGAACCTTACATAAGATATGCTCTTAGTTTAAATAATAACAAAGTTTTAAAAAGTGAAGTTAGTTTAGAACAAGTAAAAAAAATATTGTTTTTAGCTTTTGAGGGTATGAATATAGGTGTAGTTAATGAAGAAGATACACAAAGTCAAATACCTATATTTTTAAGATTAGATGATTCAAGATTATTTGATAAGTTTAATAAAGATGCTGTTATGGGAAAACTATCAAATCTAAAACTGATGAATAAAAAAGGTTATATGGTACCACTTAGTGAGTTTGTAACCATACAAGAACAATTACAAGAACCAACTTTAACATCAAAAAACTTAAAAAATATGGTAAATGTAATAGCATCAACAGATAAGGAGAGCCAAATATATCCACTTCTTGATGCAAGAACTATGATACTAAATGATTTTGGTGATAATTATGAAGTTGTCAAAACAGATATGCTAAATCTTCAAATAAAAGATAAAACAACAAATGAAGTTTTTGATATTGTATTTGATGGTGAGTTAAAAGTAACTATTGATACATTTATAGAGCTTGGTGGTGCTTTTATTGCTGCACTAGTTTTGATATTTTTACTGATGGTTGTTTATTACAAAAACTTTGCAATTGCAGGGGCTATTGTATTAGCTAGTTTTGTATCTATTGTTGGGGTTATATTGGGACATTTTGTTATGGATTTATTCACTGCTGATAAATTTTATCTTACTGCTACTTCACTAATTGGATTTATAGGTCTAATAGGTATAAACTCAAGAAATTCATTGCTGATTATTGATTTTGCAAAACAACTAATGAGAGAAAAAGAGCTTGAGGTAACAAAAGCAATAGCAATAGCAACAGCAACAAGAGCAAAACCTATTTTACTTACAGTATTAGCAATTGTATTTGCTAGTAGTTTATTGGCTACTGATGCAGTATTTGGAGGACTTGGTGTTGCTTTAATAGGGGGAACACTTATAGCTTATTTAGTATCATTGTTTTTTGTACCTGTTACGATTTTAGGAAGTTTGAAAAAACTAGAAGAAAAATAGTACCTTATTTAAAACCAAATATTAGATTAACATATATATAACCAAACTTTTGTTATATTTTCGCCATAAATAAATAAGGTAAAAAGATGAATCTAAAAGAAGAGATTTTAAGACTTAAAAAAGAGTTAGATGTTACAATTGTAGCTCACTTTTATCAAAAAGATGAAGTGTTTGAGATGGGAGATATTGTAGGTGATAGCCTAGAATTAGCAAAAAAAGCTATGGCGTGTGAGTCAAAAAATATAATATTTTGTGGCGTTGGTTTTATGGGTGAGAGTGTAAAGGTTTTAGCTCCACAAAAAAGAGTTTTAATGCCAAAAATTGCTTGTTGTGCTATGGCAAAAATGATTGATGTTGAGTATTATGATGCGAATTTAAAGATTTTAAATGAAGCTGGAATATCTTCTGATGACATTTTACCAATAACATATATAAACTCAAGTGCAGCAGTAAAAGCAGCTGTTGGAAAAATGGGTGGTTATGTATGTACAAGTTCTAACGCTTTTAAAATAATTGAAAAAGGTCTAGAAAGTGGTAAAAAAATCTTTTTCGTACCTGATAGATGTTTAGGACAAAATTTTGCAAATCAAATAGGTCTTAAATCAGCTGTAGTTGGTGTAAATTCAATTGAAGAGGTAAAAGAAGCTGATATTATATGTTTTAATGGATTTTGTTCTGTACACCAACTGTTTACACCTGAAGATGTAGATTTTTATAAAGAAAAATATCCTGATATTATTGTGGCAGTTCATCCTGAATGTGATGTATCAGTTGTAAATAAAGCTGACTTTGTAGGTAGTACTTCTCAACTAATAAAATATATAACCAAAGATTTATCGCCTTCTCAAAAAGTAGTTGTAGGTACTGAGTTTAATATGGTAAATCGCTTAAGAGAAAAAAATACTTATGTATTAAGTTCAACAAAACCAGAGTGTCCAACAATGAATGAGACTACACTTGAAGATCTATATAACACGCTTAAATCTATAGAAGATGGAATATTTGCAAATGAGATAACAGTAGATAAAGAAGTTGAAATGTATGCAAAAATGGCATTAAGTAGAATGTTTGAGGTGTAACAATGGCGATAAATATTAGAAAATTTGTAAAAAATGCAATAGTTGAAGATAATGGTAGAGGGGATCTATTTTTTGATATTGCTCCAAAAGGTAGATTTACTGCGCGTGTAGTTGCTAAAGATGATGGTGTGATTGCTGGGGTTAAATATGCGAAAGTTTTAGCTCGTGCTGAAAAGTTTGATTGTAAGTTTCTACTTCATGATGGTGATGATGTAAAAAAAGGTGATGTAATTGCAGAACTAGAGGGAAAAGCATCAATTTTATTAAGTAGTGAGAGAACATTCTTAAATCTTCTACAACACGCTTCTGGAATAGCAACAAACGCTTCAAGATATGCGAAACTTCTAAAAGGTAGTGAGGTTGTTTTATTAGATACTAGAAAAACTAGACCAGGATTAAGAGATTTTGAAAAATATGCAAGTAGAGTAGGTGGGGCTATAAACCATAGACTTGGACTTGATGATTGTTTAATGTTAAAAGATACACACCTAAAAACAATACCTAATCTTAAACAATTTGTAAAAAAAGCAAGAAAAAGAATCTCATGGGTTACAAAAATAGAGATAGAGTGTGAAACATTTGATCAAGTAAAAGAGGCTATGGATGCTGGGGCTGATATTATTATGTGTGATAATATGACACCAGAACAAATTAAAGAGGTATCAAAATATAGAGATGAAACTTATCCTCATATACTACTTGAAGCTAGTGGGAATATAACAACTTCAACAATCCAAGGGTATTTAAACAGTGGAATAAATGCAGTTAGTAGTGGTAGTATTATACATCAAGCAACATGGCTTGATTTCTCAATGAAGTTTGATTAATAATTTATTTGTTAATTTTATGATAGAATAGAAGCTATTGTTTGTAAGTCAAACCAAATAGTGAATATAATAAGGTTATAATATGGATATTGGAATTTTAAAAAAGTTAAAAGTACTGTATGTGGAGGATGAGATAGAGCTTCGAGATACTACATATAACTCTTTTGGTGTTTTTGTTAAAGATGTTGTTTTAGCTTCAAATGGTCAAGATGGGCTAGAGAAGTTTCAAAATGATACTTTTGATTTAGTGATTACTGACTTATCTATGCCTGTTATGACAGGAACTCAAATGATAAAAGAGATTAGAAAAGAGAATACTGAAGTTCCAATTATTGTAACAACAGCATTTGGAAGTCAAAATGAAGAGGTTGAAGAGCTTACAAAAATAGGTATGACAACATATCTAATGAAACCTGTAGATATAAGAGAGCTTATAAATACTATTTATGAAACTGTAAAATAAGTTTCATAATTTTTTTAATACTTAGTGTTAGAATATTAAAAAATATATCAAGCTAGTTGATAAACCAGCAAAAAAACCAGCTACTATATCATCTCCCATAACACCCCATCCACCTTTAACATCTCTGTCAATTTTACCAATAATTGATGGTTTCCATATATCAAATAGTCTAAAAAATAAAAAAGCGATACAAGCCATAATCCAGTTTTCAGATGTCACACCAGCTACACTCATAGCTATCCACATACCAGCTAGTTCATCTATAACTATCTCTTTACCATCGTGGGCACCAACTTCTTCTTCGTATATATTTATTTGTTTTACTGCTATTACAGATATCAAAATAGATAGTAAAAGAAGAGTTGAAGATGGAACTATATATAAAAGTCCCATCCCTAAAATCAAGGCTACAAAACTACCAACAGTTCCAGGTGCTTTTGGGCTAAGTCCACTATATCCAAGTGTTAAAAAAAGTTTTCTCATGGTTAGTTATTGTCCTTGTTTTTTTCAATACCAAATTTTTTTCTTTTTTCCCAAAGTGACTTTCTACTAATACCTAGTCTTTTGCTTAGTTCTGTATCTGGATACTTATCTTGAAAAGTGGTTACCATCATTTTTACATAATCGTTTATTGTTAAAATAGAATCAACAGTTGATAACTTATTGTTGCTTCTTATTGATACTGATGGGTATTGCGTTTCACCTATATCTTCTAAAGAACAAACTATAACATCAAAATCTGTTATTGTATTTAAAATAATCTCTTTATTGTTTTTCTTAACAAAATGAAAATCATAAATATACAAAAGTTGATTTTTGAAATCACTTGGTTCTATTTTTGTATGGTTCTCAAATGAGATAAACTTAATAGTTTTATCTAATCTCTTAGCAACATCAAATACAATTTTATCTGCTACTTTTTGATCATTGGTTTCTATAACAAATGGTAAACTATCAGGTATTGTTACATCATAAGTGATATTATTAAAAGCAAAGTCGATATAGTTGTGTAAGTTGTTGTTTTGAGCTTTTAAGGCTTTAAACTCTTTATAGTGAGATACTTTTCTAACTAATTCATTCATAATAAAAGGTTTTAGAATATAATCAGCAGCACCATCTTTTAGTGGTTTTGTTACGGTCACATCATTTATATACGAAACAAGTAGTATAATAACACTCTTTTTGTAATTTGATATTATTTTGTGTACATCTTCACTACTTAAATTTGTCGATAACAAAACAGTTTCGTATTTGTTTTCAAAATTTATCTCTTTTATATTTGATACATGAGTACATGTATAACCCTCTTCTTGAAGTCTAATCGCTACTTTTTGAGCTAAGTATACTTCATCATCTATTATTAAAATATTCATCTATTTTTTGTCCAATCGTAGTATTTTAGTGTTGCTATACTTTGTACTGCTACACCCTCACATCTTCCTATAAATCCCATTTTTTCAGAAGTAGTTGCTTTTATATTTATTTTTTGTTTTGGTATATTTAAAAGTTCTGCCATTTTTGTTTTAATCATTTTTTTATGAGGATTTATCTTTGGTTGTTCTGCTAGTATTGTTAAATCAATATTAGAGATCTCATAACCAACATTATTTATAAAATCAACTATTTTAGTTAATAAAACTTTTGAGTCTGCCCCTTTGTATTTTGGGTTTGTATCTGGAAAAAATTCACCAATGTCACCAGCACCACAAGCTCCTAAAAGTGCATCTATTACACTATGAATCAGTACATCACCATCACTATGAGCTTTAAATCCATAAGGGCTATCTAGAGTTATTCCACCTAAAACCATAGGTTTATTATCTTCAAATTGATGTATGTCAATACCTTGTCCTACAAAGTGGTCTTTAGAGGGTGCTTTTAAACAATCAACCAAAGATACCTCGTCACCAAAGGTGAGTTTTTTTGACTTGATACTTCCTTCTGTATAATAAACAGTTCCACCAAAACTTTTTATAGCTCCACTATCATCTGTAAACTCTTGATCTGTATCTAATGCATTTTTTAAAATAGAACTATTTGATAGTTGAGGTGTTTGGATCAGTTGTACTTCATCTCTATTGATTGTTTCATTTTTATAAATCACTGTATCACTAACTTTTAATGTTGGAACTATGCAGTTTGCTTTCTCTTTATTTTTTATAAGATTTAAAATAATCTCTTTAGGTACACAACATCTAGCTATATCTGTTACCATTACATATTTTGATGTTACTTTAGCTAAAGCATTTTTCATAGACTCTTGTCTTGTGCTACCACCTGTAACAAAAACATAATCATCTGAAAAATTAGATATATAATTAAGTTCGTCAATATGGGTTACAATTATAATTTTATCAAATAATACGTATGATGATAACTGTTTCGTTACATATAACCACAAAGGATCATCATCAATTCTAAGCCATTGTTTTTTAGCCTTTAATTCAAATCTAGATGAATTACCTGCTGCTAATAATACAAGTGTTGTTTCTGTCACATTAACCCCATGTTCTCTTAAAGTGTGTAAAAAAGTTACGCATTTTACTAAAAAATCACTTAATATGTAATTAGTGAATATTAAGATATTATTCTTACTATAAAAAGTAGGAGAATTAATGCCATTTATTCTAAAAAAATTTCCAACAATAAAAGGGAAAAAAATACAACAATTCTTAATTGATGATGCAAAGCTAAGTATCTCTTTTTCTCAAAGGATGTTAGCAAAAGGTAGAGTATTTGATGAAAATAATAATAGACTACAAAATGGTCAAATTTTAAAAGGTGAATATATTCAAATAGCACTTTTTGAAGGGCAGACAAGAGGTTTAAAACCATTATTTAATACTAAGGATTTTGCTTTATTTGACAAGCCAAGTGGCGTTATGGTTCATCCTACTTCAAAAAATACGCAGTATACACTACTAGATGAGATAAGATATCATTTTGGAGATGGTGCAAATTTAGCTCATAGAATTGATCAAGAGACATCAGGGTTAGTACTCGTAACAAAAAACAGATATAGCGATATGGTTTTAAAAGATATGTTTGAGAATAAACTATATCAAAAAGAGTATTTAGCAATAGTAGATGGCAAAATATCAAATAAAATAAGTATAGATACATCAATTGCAAAAGATACAAACAGTACAATAGGTGTAAAGATGAAAACTACACATGATGGTAAAGAATCACTTACAACCATAATACCTATTAGTTATGATGTGATAAAAAACCAAACCTTAGTAAAAGCAATACCACTTACAGGTAGACAACACCAAATAAGAGTTCATCTAAACTCAATAGGGCATAGAATAGTTGGCGATCCTATTTATGGAATAGATGAGTTTTATGCAGATAAGTATTTAACTAAACAACTAGTAGGAGAGGAAAGAGTTTTAATAACAGGAAATAATAGACTTCTTTTACATGCTAACAGTTTAGAGTTTTCATATGAAAATAACAACTATAAACTTTACTCCAAACTAAGTATAATATAGGTAGAATCAAAGCATGAAAGAGACAATGATAGAGTTAATCAAAAGTGCATGTAAGAATGAAGAAAAGTTAGAATCGCTTACAAATATATATAGACTTTATGATCAATTACAATATAGTGAAAACCTAAATGAGATGGCAGACACATTATTTGAGTGGCTAAAAAGTAAATACAATGTAACAAATATGAGTTTTTCTCTTTTTGATATGAACGATAATACAACTACTGTTATCCTAAAAAAAGGTAGTGAATTCTTTTTAGATGGTGAGCTTACTTTTTATTTTATTGTAAATACTCATACTGATATAAATGGGGTCTTCTCTTTTGCAGCAGTATCAAAAGAGCACTATGAATCTATAAATAAAGATAATGAATTATTAGAAGCAACTTTTTTCCAAATAACACCAATAATACAAAATGGAATTATGAAAAAACACCATATAGAAGCTTCTTCAATAGATAGTGTAACAAATGTGCATAACAGAAAATATATGATAAATCATATCCATAATCTAGTAAAACTTTCAAAATATAAAAGTGAGAGTATAACTTTTCTTATGGTTGGAGTGGACCATTTCAAAGCTGTGATTGATGAGTTTGATTATGATATAGGGGATTTGGTTTTAATAGAATTGGCAAAAGTTATCCATTCAAATATAAAAGAGTTTGATGTTGTTGCAAGGTTAACAGGTGATGAATTTTTAGTTGCACTAGTAAATCAAACAAACACTACAAAAGCTCAAGATGTAGCACAAAAAATAATAGATGAGTTTGCTAATACAAGAGTAATAGTAAATGATGATACAGGGCAGATACTACAAAAGACTATTTGTGTTGGGATAGCATCATATCCACAAGATGATAGTGATATTGATACAGTATTGAAATATGCAGATAACTTTTTGTATGAGGCAAAAAATAAAGGTAGAAGTTCTTATGCAGTTTATACTGATGAAGATGAAGGTTTTATTGATTTATTTTAAGCTAAGCTAATTTAAAGTATAATTCGCGACTTTAAACTTAAAGGGCGACAATAGAAGCGTACCTTTATAGAATAACAAATAAAAAAAACGAAGGAATAAACATGAAAAAAGAGATTCACCCAGATTTTAAAAACTGTGCAGTTACTTGTGCATGTGGAAATGCATTTGAAACAAGATCAAATGTAGAAACAATGAGAATTGATATCTGTTCAGCTTGTCACCCATTTTTTACAGGTGAGCAAAAGATAGTTGATGCTGCTGGTAGAGTTGAGAAATTCAAAGCTAGATACGCAATGAAATAATGCTAACATTTCTTCCAACTCCTATAGGGAATTTAGGAGATATATCTTTTAGAACTATTGAAGTTTTAAAAGGGGGAGAGATAATCTTGTGTGAAGACACAAGGGTAACAAAAAAACTACTTAATCTTATATCTCAAAGATTGGAGATAACTTTTCCACCTTATGAGTTTATAAGTCTACATTCACACAATGAAAAAGCTTTTTTAACACCACAAAACAAACATTTATTAGTTTCAAAAAACTGTATCTATCTATCTGATGCTGGTATGCCATGTGTTAGTGACCCTGGTAGTTTTTTAGTTGATTTTTGCCTAAAAGAAGAGATACCTTATGATGTAGTTCCTGGAGCAAATGCTATTTTAACTGCTTATGCTAGTAGTGGTTTTACAAATACTACATTTACCTTTTTCGGATTTTTACCACATAAAGGCAATGATAGGCAAGATAAACTGGACAAAGTACTTAATAGTGACCATTTAGCTATACTGTATGAGTCACCACATAGATTGTTAAAACTTTTAAATGAGATAAATAATATAGACTCTACAAGAGAGCTTTTTATAGCAAAAGAGCTTACGAAAAAATATCAAACAAGATATAAAGGTAGTGTTGAAAATATTCTAAATGATCTAAAAGATATTGAGATAAAAGGTGAGTGGGTTGTTATTATCAAAAATAAAGAGTTAGAGAATAAAGGGTTAATTACTTTTGAAGATCTACAAGAGTTACAACTTCCTCCAAAACAAAAAGCAAAACTAATCTCAAAATTAACAGGACAAAATATTAAAGATATATACAACACTTTAATAGGATAATGGTTTTGTATTATATAAATAAAGAGTACCAAAACACATTAGAGATTAAAAAATCAAAATTTATTACCCATATTTGCCAATATAAAGATTTTAAAACCACCATGAATAGATTAAAAGATGAGTATCCAAAAGCAAGACACTTTGTATATGCATATAGATATCTAAATGAGTTTGATCAAATAGTTGAAAATAGTAGTGATGATGGTGAGCCAAAAGGCACTAGTGGACGACCCTCTTTAAATGTATTAAGTGGTGGAGATATTATCAATAGTGCAGTTATTATTGTAAGATATTTTGGAGGTATAAGATTAGGCACAGGTGGTCTTGTAAAAGCTTATAGTGATGCAGTAAATTTAGTTTTAAATAACTCAAATTTAATAGAGTATAAAAAACTAATTAGAAAAAGTTTAATAGTAAGCTATTCAAATCTTTCATTAGTAGAATATACTATTAGTTTATTTAGTGTAAATATTATAGAAAAACTCTTTGAAAATGATGTAAAACTTATATTAGAAGCTTCCAAAGAGGAGTTTGTTTTACTTCAAGAAAAACTAATAAGAGAGTGTGAGTTAATAGATGAATAAAAAATCTTTTCCATATTTATCGATACTTACGGGAGTAATTTTAATAAATATTTATTTTAGTATCTATTTTATAACTATTTTATTAGTAGGTGTAGTTTATTCAATATTTATGGATAGCTTGAAAAAGAGATATTATTATATATTTTTATTAACTATTCTTACTTTTGTATTTATAGAAACTATTCATGGTATAAAAATATTTTCGTTAAGTTTATTATCTCTATTTCTATATTATTTTGTAATACCAAGATTAAAGCATATATTCTCATCACAGCTTATAGGAAGATTTACAATTGTATCTATATTTTATTTAGGTTTTTATATTATAAATTTAATTTCAAATAGTTATAGTTTGGAGTATAGCTATATATTTATTGTCAATTTAATAATAGATAGTTTAATAGTAGGGTTTGTAATATGAGATTAAAATTGATTATAGTTTTTATAGTGTTTATATCAATACTGCTATTAAGTAGAGTATACTATTTAAGTATAATAAAAAATGAACACTTTGAAGAGTTATCAAAAGAGAACTATATAAAGATGTTTTATAGTGTATCGCCAAGAGGAGCTATAAAAGATAGAAATGGAAAGTATTTAGCAGTAAATAAAGTAGGTTTTAGTATATCAATAGAGCCTCATTTAAGAGGTGTAAAAAAGTTTGAAAAAGTTAAAAAAAGTGCAAAACTAATAAGTGAATATTTCCCCTCTTTTAAATATGAAAAGTTATTAAAAAGATATAAACTTCTGGATTCTCCATACAGGCATGAAAAGATTAAATTAGTTGAATATATCTCGTATGATGACTTATTCAAACACTATACAGTATTTAATAGTATTGATGGTGTAGAGATTAAATCAGCTACAAAAAGAGAGTATTTATATAAAGATATAGCAGCACATGCAATAGGATATGTGGGAAAAACACCAAAAAGTTATATACGAAAAGATGAAGAAGCTAAGTATTTTAACCAATCTGGTCGTACAGGTATAGAGAAATATTATGACAAACATCTAAGGGGAAATGTAGGATACAAAGAGGTTCAAGTAAACTCACTATACAAACCAGTTAAAACAATAAAAGAGGTTACCTCTAAATCAAATGATATCACCTTGACTATTGATATAGAGCTACAAGAGTATATACATAACCTTTTTAAAAATAAAGCTGGTGCAGTTGTAGTTATGGATGTTAATAATGGAGAGATATTATCAGCAGGTAGTTTTCCTGAATTTGATAACAATATATTTGTAAATGGTGTAAGCCATAAAGAGTGGAGAAAAATACAAGAAGATTTTAATCACCCCTTTACAAATAAATTAATAAATGGTTTATATCCACCTGGATCTGTTATGAAAATGGGGGTTGCCATCTCTTTTTTGGAAAATAAATTATCACCAAATTTTAATGTATATTGTACAGGAGAGCTACAACTAGGTACAAGAAAGTTTAGATGTTGGAATAATAAGGGGCATAAAAGTACAGGTTTTATAAAAGCTCTAAGGGAGAGTTGTGATGATTTTTTTTATAAAGGTAGTTTAGAAGTTGGTATAAATAATATTCACAAAACTTTAGATAGATTTGGAATAGGTAAAAAAACAGGTATTGATCTTCCTAATGAATCTAGAGGGATAAATCCAAATAAACAATGGAAACTAGAGAATAGAAAAACACCTTGGTATGTTGGTGAAACACTTGTTGCTTCAATAGGTCAAGGCTTTATAAATGTAACCCCAATGCAAATAGCAAGATATACAGGTGCTATGGCTACAAATAAACTTCAAGTGCCACACCTACTTAAAGATAAGAATTTAGTAAAATCAGTTGATACAAATATCTCAAGAAGAGATTTAAAGATTGTACAAAAAGGGATGTATCATGTAGCAAATGTACCAGGTGGAACTGCTATAAAGCATATAAAATCAAATACAATAGTAGCAGCAAAAACAGGTACAGCTCAAGTTGTAGGTATTCCTCAATCAGAGAAAATAAGGATGAAAGAGCATGAGTTGGAGTATTTTCAAAGATCTCAAGCTTGGCTTACTACTTATGCTCCATATAAAAATCCAAAATATGTTATAACTATACTTGTTGAGCATGGTGGACATGGCGGAAGTGCAGCAGGACCCACAGCTGGAAAGATTTATGATAAACTAATAGAATTAGGTTATATTAAGGAGAAGTGATGAACAGATATAAAGAAGCTATAAAAGCAATAGGTGAATCAAGATATATATTGATTCTTACCCATTTAAATCCAGATGCAGATACAATATCTTGTGCATTATCTTTGAGTAATTATTGTTTTGAAAACAAGATAAAACACAAAGTTTGTAATAAGTATGATGAACTACCATTTGTATTAAACTTTTTACCTAGATTTGATAAGATAACTACACAGATACCTAAGTATTATGATTTGGTTATATATGTTGATTGTGCTGATCAATATAGGGTTGGAATCGATATAGAAGAGAATGTAAAAATAATAAATATTGACCATCACCAATCAAATACAAACTTTGCAGATATAAATATAGTTGATGATACAAAATCAAGTACAGCAGAGGTTGTATATAGATTATTTGAAGAAAATGAGATAAAAATTTCAAAAGAGATCGCAATGTGTTTATATGTTGGAATTTATGATGATAGTATAGCTTTTACAACACCAAGAGTTGATGGATCTACATTTGAGATAATCAATAAGTTAGTGAATACTGGTATAAGTCCAAGTCAAATAGCCAATAAGCTTTTAAAAAGAGACTCTTTAGCTAGATATAGAATTATGCCAAAAATACTCTCAACACTACAGTTACATAGTCAAGGAAGGTTAGCTACAGTTTATTTAGAAGATGAATGGCTAAAAGAAACAGGAGCAAATGTAAGTGAATGTGATGATGTAGTAAATATGATTTTAAATATTGCAATTGTTGAGGTTGTTGCATATTTTAGAATAAAAGATGGAAAAACAAGAGTTTCTTTAAGAAGTAAATATGAGATTGATGTATCAGATATCGCAAAAAATTTAAATGGTGGTGGACACAAAAATGCAGCAGGTTTAAGTGTAGATGAGATAGATATTTTAAAAGCTAAAGATATAGTTGTAACTCTTATTCAAAGTTACATCTAGTATCAAATTGAGCTTTTGTTAGTGTTTCTAAACTTATATCTGTACTACCTTCATTTTTAAGAAGTTCAAACATCTTATTTTGAGATTTACTATTTTCAAATGGACCTAAATATACAACAGTTCTACCATTTTCATTTTTACATATTGATATTCGACCATTTTTACTATTAGTTTTTGAAATGAGATTTTTGTAAAGCTTATATTGTAAAGATTGTACTAAGACAAATTTTAAATGATTTGTATCTATTACTTCCGTATCATTGCTTAGATTGTTATTTTGTTTTACTGCAAAAATATCTTCCTCTTTATTTTTAGCAGCAAATTCAAGCAACTCTGTCTCTTTTTTTAGAGCATATAGCCTATCTTTTTCTAGCAGTTTTTGTTTTTCCAATTCATCAGAACTAAGTATCTCATACTTTGAAAGCTCTTCTAGCCTTGCATTTAGTCTATCTACATTTATCATTGATGTTTTAAAATTTATTTCACTTTTTTTGTTGTACTGAACAATTGTAACATCATCTTTGGTTTTAACTGTTTTTGTTGCATTTGTATCTTCTTCAATAACAATAGGTTCAGGATCAAACATCCCTAAGAAAAACATAACAACCCCAGCTAATATTGTTGTTACTAATACACCAGCAACTATAATAATGATTTTTTTGAGCTTTTTTGCTTTTAGCTCTTCTGGATCTAACTCCTCTTGCTCTTCATCATCTTTAACATTCTCAATCTCTATATTATCATTCTCTTTTGGTTTTTCGTCAGGTTTTTCGTCAGATTTTTCATCTGGCTTTGTATCAGTTGGGGCATTAGTTATTTCTTCTTTTGTTGATTCTTCACTATCTTGTTGTTCTTCAGCTTCCTCCACGATAGGTTCTTCAACGATAGGTTCTTCGTGTATTGAAGCCTCTGATTTTGATATAGCATCTAAAAATGGAGTGATAACTTTATCAAATAAAATAAAAATTGTTGCCTCTTTGTTATCAATATCAATAGTGAATTTATACATATTTTCAAAATCAGTAATTGTATTAGCAGGTATGATCTCTTTTTCTACAATTGTAAACTTTGAACTACCAAGATCTTCAAAAGCTGCTCCATTAATAACAGTAGTAAGTGAACCAGAAACATTAGAGATAAACTCATTAATAGCATCTGCGATATCATCATCAATACTTAAAGATGGTTCACTATCATCCCCTAGCATACAATTAAATATATAAGATGATGTATATGCAGGTATAATGAATGACCAGGTTGAATTTATATTATCAAACTCGTATGTTGAATCTACCCTTAAGGTTTCAATATCAAGAAGATCTTTATCAACAGCTTTATTTGTATTTTTTAATACAGCATCTTTAGCTAAAAGTCCATTTATTGTTGAACATAAGGTCTCTTCAATTAATTTTGATAAATCTGATGCCATTATTTACTTTCTAATTTTTGTTTTAATCTATTCTCTTTTTGTTTAGCAAGAATTTTTTCTTTGTTTTTTCTGTAGTATTCTTTTCTATACTCTTTTAGTTTCTCTTTCTTTTGCTCTCTATACTCTTTGTCGTATTCAAGCCTTTGCTCTTTATTATCATTATAATAATTCTTTTTCTTTTCTCTATATTCAAGGATCTTTTGTTTAATTATATCCTCTCTTGAGTCCATATGTTGCTTTTGTTTTTTAGCAATCTCTTTTAGTTTTAATGCAAAGTTTCCACCAAAAAGTTCAACCTCATAATTTATTGATTCAACTTTTTGAGAATTTTCTTTTTGACTTTTTAGTAGTTTTGTTTTTAAGTAATAAGCTTTTTTCTTTTTTTTATGAGCTAAAATATTAGCTTCTCTTCTTTTTTTTAACTCATCTAAATTCATATTAGTTTATAACTTCACTTAAAATTTATATTATTTTTTCAATTGATTTGCTGTTTGTAGCATAGTATCAGTTGTAGTGATTGATTTAGAGTTTGCTTCGTATGCTCTTTGAGCAGTGATTAAATTTACCATCTCTGTTACTAATGCAACATTAGAACCCTCTATCATACCTTGAGTTATCATCCCCATACCTTCAGTTCCAGCAACAGCATCAATAGGATCTCCAGATACTGAAGTAGCTAAGGAGAGATTTCCTCCAAGAGGAGATAGTCCAGCAGGATTAACAAAATTTGCTAAAGTTATTTGCCCTAAAGTAGTGATATCTCCACTTGCAGGATCCATAGCTGAAATTGTTCCATCTTGAGCAATGGAAAGATTTGTTAAGTTTGCAGGTACAACTATCTCTGGATCAAGTTTATATCCACTTGAGTTTACAATAGAGCCTTCACTGTCAAGCTTAAACTCACCATTTCGTGTATATGCTGTCTCACCATTAGGTGTAGTTACTTTAAAAAAACCATTTCCAGAAATAGCCATATCCAATGAATTTCCTGTCTCTTTTAAACTACCTTGACTATAATTTTTCTGTATACTAGATGTTCTTACACCAAGTCCTACATCAATTCCAGTTGGATTACTTGTATCTGCAGATGTAGAGCCAGAAGTGAAGTTTAATGATTGATACATTAAATCTTGAAACTCAGATCTATCTTGTTTAAATCCAGTTGTATTTACATTAGCAATGTTGTTTGATATTACATCAATATTTGTTTGTTGTGCTGTCATACCAGAAGCAGCTGTGTATAATCCTCGTATCATAATGTGGATCCTTGTCTTAAAATTAAGTTTTTTTATTTTACTGAATATTAGATTAAAAATATATAAATTTTAACTCTAATTAATGACAGTATAAGATATATTTTAAACTATTTTAAGTATACTACTCTTTAGTATTTAATATAAAAAGGGATATGTATGAGAATATTAATAGTAGATGATAGTTCAACAATGAGAAGAATAATTGGAAATGTAGTACAGCAACTAGGTGTAGCTAAGGATGATTTTGATGAAGCTGAAGATGGTGTAGTAGCTTGGAAATTATTTCAAGAAAAAAATAATTATGATGTTGTTTTAACAGATTGGAATATGCCAAATATGAATGGTCTTGAGCTAGTAAAGACAATTAGAGCACAAGATAAAAAAATTCCTATTGTTATGATTACAACAGAGGGTGGTAAAGGTGAAGTTATCACAGCACTAAAAGCTGGTGTTAACAACTATATTGTAAAACCATTTAGTGCAGATATACTAAAAGAGAAACTAGACGGACTGGTTAAAGGTTAATAGCTATGAGCATGAGCCAAGAGGAGATTGAAGCACTAATGAATGGTGCTGATGATTTTCAAGATGATGACGCTACAGAACCAGAAGCAGAAGCTGCAGGAGATGAAAACGAGGAAAATTTCGATGATATCTTAGCTGGTATAGAGGGTGTAACATCTGATGACGCTACAGAACCAGAAGCTGCAGGAGATGAAAATGAGGAAAATTTCGATGATATATTAGCAGGTATTGAGGGTGTAACATCTGATGATTCCTCTAGTATGCCTAAAGAGTCTAGTTCAACCCCTTCTGAATCAAAAAAAGAGGAAAATATTGATTCAAGTAAGTATCCTATGCCTGTTGAAAATGAACATAAGGTAGTTAATCAATTAAATGAAGTAGCAGAAGATAGTGAAGAGAAAGCTTCACAAATATTTGATGTATTGAGTTTTGTTTTAGATGAAAATAATGATATTGATAACTACAATAAACAGATATCTGAATTTATAGTAAAACAAAGTGAATTACTAGGGATGTTGTCAACGAAGTTTCCAAATATTGATCTGTTCAAAGAAAATTTAGAATTATCAAAAGAGTTAACTGAAGTTTCAAAAAATCTTTCAGATAAAGTAAATAATGAAAATATGAAAATCTTTGAAGCTATGGAATTGATGCAGTATCATGATATAAATAGACAAAAGATTGAAAGAGTGATGGCAGTAATTAGAAAACTAAGTGAATATTTAAATGGTATATTTGAAGACGATTCTAGTAAGCCAGAGGTTCAAATTGCTAAGCATATATCTGGTGATTCAGCAGATACAGTTGATGCTAGTGATATAGAATCATTGATTTCAGAATTCGCAAATTAAAAAAGAGGTAGTGGTAAAATGACTCAAGGGATACATCAACTTACAGCAAGTATGGTCAATCAACTAAATAGAGTTGATATTGTTTCAAATAACTTAGCAAATGCTAATACAGTTGGCTATAAAGAGGAGAGTGTTTCTGAGGGTACTTTTAATCATTATTTAGAAAAATCTTTAGAAGAGAAAAGAGATGTATCAAAACTTAGTTATATAATGAATACTATCCCAAAAATAGATAATAAGTTTTTAGATACAAGCATAGGCTCAGTTGTATCAACTGGAAATAATCTCGATATTGCAATAACGCAACAAGATAAATATTTCAAAATCCAATTAGACTCTGGAGAGATTCAGCTTACACGAGATGGTGAATTTAAAGTTTTAAATGGTAACTTAGTAACAAAAAATGGTGACACTGTATTAAATAAAGAAAATGAACCAATTGCTGTAAATAGTGATATTTTTTATCAAAATATTGCTATTGTATCAAGTGATATTAAAAATTTAGAGAAAAGTGGTAACAACAACTATAAAATAAAAGATAGCAATGAACTACAAGATATAGAAAACAATAGAGAATATATTTTACAAGGTTCAATAGAAAAAAGTAATGTTAATACAATAAAGACAATGGTACAGCTAATCGAATCACAAAGAAAATTTGAACAAGCACAAAAGGCAATAACTGGAATTAATGACATAGATAAAAAAGTCATTACAGATGTTGGTGCTGTAAGGTAGTTAGGGTATGCAACCAAGTGGAGTAACTGAATTATTATTTCAGCAATTAAATTATAGAGCTCAAAAGCAAAAAGTAATAGCATCAAATATTGCGAATATTGATACACCAGATTATAAAACAAAAGATTTAAGATTTAAAAATGAGTTAGATAAAGCAGGTGAAACTTTACAGCTAAAAACAACTCACTCAAGTCATATGAATATATCTATGGAAAATGAAAAATCAAAAGTAAAAATGTATGAAGTAAAAGGTTTAGAAGAGCAAAATGATGGTAATAATGTAAATCTAGATACTCAAATGAGCCAACAAGCCCAAAATACAATGATGTTTAATGCACTTCAAAACTCAATCAAAAAAGACTCTACTTGGTTTAAAAGTATAATCGATTCTTCTGCGAAGAATTAAATTAGGATAAAAAATATATGGATCAAATTTTTAAGTTTTTAGATAATCTTAACTCTTCTCAAAGAGCAGTAATAATTGGAGGATTCTCTATATTATTTCTATTTTTATTAGGATTACTAATTTATTCAAATGTAAAATCACAAGATGAACAGTTAAATTATACAGTTGCATCTAATTTAACAAAAAATCAAGTGATGCTAGCAAGTAATGAACTAGATGCGCAAGGTATACCATACTCTGTAATAGGTAGTGGAAATAATCTCACAATCAAAACTAGTAAAGTTAATGTTAATATTGCAAAAATAAAATTAGTAACTAGTGATGCCTCTACATCAAAGCATACAGGTTGGGAGATATTTGACAATAGCTCTTTAGGTACAACAAACTTTGAAAATAAAGTAAAATACTTACGAGCTTTAGAGGGTGAGCTAGGAAGATCTTTGGAATCACTTTCTGGAGTATTATCTGCAAATGTAAAAATAGCAATACCAAAAGAGTCTGTATTTACCCAAAGAAAAGTTCCACCAAGTGCATCTGCTGTATTAAACCTAAGAGAGGGGATAGTTTTAACAGGAAAACAAATAGAGGGTGTTAAAAGCTTTATGGCATCCTCTATCCCAAAGCTGTTACCTGAAAACATTAAGCTAATAAATCAAAGTGGATCTCTTTTAGAGCAATCTCAAGATGATATAGATAGTATGAAATATGTTCAGCATGAAAAATATAAAATAAAATTAGAAAATGACTACCAAAATAAAATCATTGATCTACTGCAACCTTTTATAGGTAGTCAAAGAGTTGTGGCTAAAGTATCAGTACAACTTGATTTTACAAAACAAGAGATAAGTCAAGAGATATATGAACCTGAAGGTACAATAAGAAGTCAACAAACAACAGAAGTTGCATCGCAAGGGGAAGAGAAAGAGGATAAAAATGGTGGAGTACCTGGTGCTCAAACCAATATAGAGAATCCAGATCAGCAAACAGATAATATTAAATCTAAAACATCAAAAGAGGAAGCTAAAAATGTTACAAATTATGAGATATCAAAAAAAATAATAAATCAACATAACTCAGGTTATGCAAATATATCTAAAATAACTGCAGCAGTAACTTTTGATTCAACAATATTGGAAAAACTAGAAAACAAAGAGGAGTTCTTCCAAAATCTAAACTCAGTAGTTCAAGAAGCGATTGGTTATCAAAGTCAAAGAGGAGATAGGGTTACTGTAAAAGCATTTAAGTTTTTAGGACTAAAACCTATTGGTGAAGGTGATGCAACAGAAGATGAATCAGATGATTCAGGTATAGGATTGTTTGCTGCAAAATCAATGATGCAAGATTTTGGAGAGTATATTCAATATTTAATCGCAAGTGTATTGTTATTTGTTTTTTATAAAAAGTTTATAGCAAATAATGAGATAACACTTCTAGATACATCTGATACCAAAGAGGGTGGAGGATCTGAAGATTTAGGATTTGAGGATGGTGATTTTAATGCTATTGATGAACAAGCAAGGTTAAAAGCAAAAATAAAAAGTCAGATATTAAATAATATTGATGGTTTAGATGCAGAAGAATCTGTAAAATATCAGATTTTAATAGAAGATATAGATAAAGCAGTTTCAAGTCAACCTGAAGATATAGCTAAAATGATTACAATGTTATTAAGTGATGGTGATGATAAATTTAAATAGTACTAAAAAAAAGGATTTTAATGACTAGTAAAGAAGCAAATCATGATCTACTTCAAGGTATGTCGATGCTTGAAAGATGTGCTCATTTTTGTGTCCTAATAGGGGAAGAAGCAACAGTTAAAATTTTTCAAAACTTACCTAAAAATTTAGTTGAAGATCTATCTACATCTATTACACAAATAAGTTCAGTTGATAAAAATACATCATTGGCTATTTTAGAAGAGTTTCATGTTTTTATTAAATCAAATGCTTATATAAGTTCAGGTGGATTTGAATATGCAAAAGATATATTATACAAATCACTTGGAAAAGCTGAAGCAGATGCAGTCTTGGCAAAACTTGCACGATTACAAGAATCAAAACAATCATTTGCATATCTTGATAATATCGATCCAAAACAACTTGCGGACTTTATTAAAGATGAATCACCACAAACAATTGCTGTTGTTTTAGCTCATATGGACCCAAGTGATGCATCTGAAGTTTTAAGTAAACTAGATGATAGTTTAAAAGTAAAAATAAGTATGCAGATGGCTACTATTAAAGATGTATCACCTACTATTGTACGCTCTATGTCAAATGTACTAGAGAAAAAACTAGAGTCATTATTAGCTTCTATTGTAACTGTTGGTGGGGTTAAAACTGTTGCTGATATGTTAAATAAGATGGGACCGAAATCAGCAGATATATTAAGTAATATCACTGGAATTGATCCAATACTTGCTGGAAAAATAAAAGAAAATATGTTTGTATTTGAAGACCTTCTTGCACTTGAACAAGCACATATTATGAAAGTAATAGGAAATGTAGAAACAGAAGATTTAACAGTCGCACTGAAAAACTCACCACCTGAAGAGATGGATATAATAAAAGGTTCTATGTCACAAAGAGCAAAAGATAGATTTAATGAAGAGTTTGAGATGCTAGGAAAAACTAAAATAAAAGATATTGAGGAAGCTCAAAAGAAAATTCTTGAAGTAGCAATGAGATTACTAGAAAGTGGTGAGATTGAAAGACCAGAGGAAGAATAATGGCAAATAACAATGTAAATACAACATCAAAAATCATAAAAGATGATAGTAGTAATCAACCATTTGAACTAGGCAACTTTATAAATAATGATGTCGCTCAAAATGAGCAGATGAAAAATGTCGCAACCCTAAACAATAAAAGTATAAATGGAAATGTAGACCCTGTTTTAATAGAGGTGCAAAAACTATTTTCTCAAATAGAGCAAATACAATCAAGAGTTATAAATATTGAAAATGATGGGGTAAAAGGTAGAGATTTAGATAAGCAACTAATCCAAGCATTAAAAGATTTGAAAAACTACTCATCGTTTTTTGAACAAGCTACATTTCAAATGGAAACAAAGATTTTAAAAACATCATTTTCAATTGCACAAAAGATAATTGGTATAGAGATATCAGAAAAATCAGCTCTAATAGCAAAAGAGACAATAACAAATATCATGTCTAAAATAAAAACAGCATCAAAAGTTGCAATTCACTTAAATCCAAAAGATTATATGTTGTTAAAAGATCAGCTAAACTTTGAAAACCATGTTTCACTTGTAGAGGATGCAAATGTAACAGCAGGTGGAGTAGTAATAGCAAGTGACTTAGGAAACTTTGATGGGAATATTGAAGCAAAAGTTCAAACTATGTTAGAATCTTTGGATGCAGTGATATAAATAACTCATCCACATTTAACAAATTTAATCTCAAACGATCAATAAAACTTATACAAAAAAAAGATTTTTATGTTATAATAATTCAAAATTAACAAAAAAAGACAATTTATGGAAATTACAACAAAAGATTATAATGCACTAGTAGATACAGAGATAGTAGTTGATGTTATGTTGGGTCATGCAGATATAACTATAAAAGATTTTCTAAATTTTAGTGAAGGTGAAGTATTATCTTTAAATAAAATTGCAGGTGAGGGTGGTGATATCTTTGTAAATCAAAGAATCATTGGTACAGGTGATATTATTGTTATGGAAGAGAAACTTGCTATTAGGGTCCAGGATGCTATGGATTCTCAAAAAGTTGTTGGATTTTTCTTTGATGAAAAGTCTATCTAAATAAAAGGATAAATTATGGCAGTTGATAATGTACAAGTAAATAGTCAAACAGATGCATACGGAAACTCATATACTTCAGCAGTAAGTAACGATAAGTTAACAAATGAAGATTTTTTGAATCTAATGATTCAAGAGCTCAAGATGCAAGATCCAACAAAACCAATGGATAGTGCAGCTATGATGGATAGTCAACTTCAGATGTCAACTATTGAAGCAAACCTTGCTATGTCAGAGTCTATGGAAGCTTTAAGAATGTCATACGCCAACTCTTCACTTTCAACTGCAGCAAACTTAATAGGTAAAACTGTAGGAAATGGTGAGATGGGTGAAGATGGGATGAATAAGTCATTTAAAGTTGAAACTATCACAAATCAAGATGGTGAGCTATATGTATCTGCTAGACAGATGGTAGGGCTATCAGATGTTTTACAAAATACACAAACAGAAGCATTCACAGCATACGATCCAGCTGGAAACATATATGAAGATGATGCGATGACAGGATATAGAGTAGCGATGGATCCAAATGGAAACTTTGATTTAGATGAAAATGGTCAAGTTGTACTTTTAGATGATAATGGTGAAGTTGTAACAGATGAAGATATCACCTCAAACTATACCTACTATGGCTCAACTATAGTATATGCAGATATGCCAGAAGAGTTACCGCTATCTAGTATAACAGAGGTTAGGTAGATAGATGTGTAAAATTAAAAAGTAAGATATTTTATCTTACTTTTTTTGTGTTTAGATATAAGTCACTTTTATTCTACTTTTTAATAAAAAGTGATTTATATTTGAGCATTTAAATATGTTCGTAATATTAAAAATTTAAGGAAATTATTATGGTTGGATCACTTTGGACAGGAATTTCAGGACTAGCAGCACAGCAAACAGCTTTGGATAATGAGTCACATAATATAGCAAATGTAAATACTATAGGTTATAAATCATCAAGAATATCTTTTGCAGATCAAATGTACCAAGATGCAATTGGTAAGGGTGCAAAAGTAATTGATGCAGAGAAAGTATTCTCACAAGGAAATATGAAATCAACAGGAGTTGCTTATGATATTGCCCTAGAGGGGAGTGGATTCTTTGCAGTTAAAGATCCAAATGCTACAGGAAGTAGTGAAGAGTACTATACAAGATCAGGAAACCTTCGTATGGGAGAGGGTGGAACCTTACAAGA